>NZ_JBATXN010000688.1:0-2037 GCF_049673265.1 Mycobacterium sp.
CCGGCGCCGTCGAACCTGCCCAAGCCGACGCCGGGTATGGATCCCGACATGCTGCTGCGCGAATTCCTCAAAGCCACCGCGGATCCGGCCAACCGCCACCTTGCGGCGCGTCAGTTCCTCACCCAGTCTGCGTCGAACGCGTGGGATGATGCCGGCAGCGCGCTACTGATCGACCACGTGGTCTTCGTGGAAACCCATAGCAGTGAACGGGTTTCGGTGACGATGCGGGCAGACAAACTCGGGTCGCTCTCGGATATGGGCGTATTTGAAACAGCCGAGGGCATGCTGCCTGATCCCGGTCCGATCGAGCTGATCAAGACACCGGGCGGCTGGCGCATCGACCGCCTGCCCAACGGCGTCTTCTTGGACTGGCAGCAATTCCAGGCCACCTACAAGCGCAACACGCTCTATTTCGCGGACCCGACCGGCAAGACCGTCGTTCCGGATCCGCGCTACGTCGCGGTCGCCGACCGTGATCAGTTGGCCACCGAACTGGTTTCCAAGCTGATCGCCGGTCCGCGTCCGGAGATGGCCAAGAGCGTGCGCAACATGCTCGGCCCGCCGCTGCGGCTGCGCGGACCGGTGACTCGGGCCGACGGCGGAAAGACCGGCATCGGACATGGTTACGCCGGCGCCCGCATCGATCTGGAACTGCTGACCGTCGCCGACCCGCATAGCAAGCAATTGCTTGCCGCGCAGATCATCTGGACCCTGGCTCGTGCCGATATCAAAGGGCCCTACGTGATCAACGCCGACGGCGCCGCGCTCGACGAGAGGTTCGCCGCCGGGTGGAACCCCTCCGACGTCGCCGCCACCGACCCGGGTGTCGCGGAGGGTGCCGCGGCCGGCGTGCACGCGCTGGTGGGTGGCAGGCTTGTGTCGCTGAACGGGCAGACCTCCGACCCGGTGCCTGGTGCGTTCGGGCGAACAACGGACCAGACCGGAGCCGCGCTGTCGCGCAGCGGGCACCAGGTCGCGTCGGTGGTGACGCTGCGGCCGGGCGCTCCGGATATGGCCGCGTCGTTGTGGATCGGCGATCTCGGCGGCGAGGCGGTGGAAGCCGCTGACGGGCATACGTTGTCGCGGCCCAGCTGGTCGCTGGATGAGGCGGTGTGGGTGGTCGCCGACGGCAACACCGTGCTGCGCGCCATCGCGGGCACGGCTTCGGGTCAGCCGGCGCGTCTACCGGTGGATTCGGCGGCGGTGTCCACTCGCTTCCCGGGTGTGCTCGCCGACCTGCAGCTGTCCCGGGACGGGACGCGCGCGGCGATGCTCATCGGTGGCCAGGTGATCCTGGCCAGCGTCGAGCAGACCCAGGCGGGCCAGTTCGCGTTGACCTACCCGCGTCGGCTCGGGTTCGGGCTGGGTTCCTCGGTGGTGTCGTTGTCGTGGCGCACCGACGACGACATTGCGGTGAGCCGCAACGATCCTGAGCATCCGGTGTCCTACGTCAACATCGACGGGGTGAACTCCGATGCGCCGAACGGCAATCTGCAACAGCCGGTGTCCGTGATCGCGGCTAATCCCTCGATGGTGTACGTGGCCGATCCGCGCGGGGTGATGCAGCTGTCGATTTCGGGAGCCGAAGGGCCGCAGGGCTGGTTGGACATACCGCCGTTCATGGTGGCCGGCGCGGTGCCGGTGCTGCCCGGATAAGTGCCCAGTCGCGCGGGTTAGCCAACCTGTCGGCCCCCGCCGTCACACTGGCGCTGTGCTCGATCTCGTTCTTCCGCTGGAATGCGGCGGCTGTGCGGCGCCGTCGACCCGCTGGTGCGAGGCCTGCGCCCGCGAGCTGGCCGTGGGTCACGAGGCGCCGCGGGTGGTGAGCCCGCGCATCGACGCGGGAGTTCCGGTGTTGGCGCTGGGCCGCTACGCGGGTGCGCGCCGCCAAGCGATCGTCGCGATGAAAGACCGCGGCCGCACCGACCTCATCACGCCGTTGGCTCAGGCGTTGGCGCTTGGTGTGCACCGACTACTCGGGTGGGGTCTGCTGGATGTCCCGCTGGCGATCGTGCCGGCGCCGACCCGCAGGTGGGC
>NZ_JBATXN010000689.1:0-4146 GCF_049673265.1 Mycobacterium sp.
AGATCACCGACACCGTCAACCGTTACATCAGCCTGTTGGCCAAGGGCAGCGCGGAGGATATCGCCGAGCTATACGCGGACGACGCCACCGTCGAAGACCCGGTGGGCGGCGAGGTGCACATCGGCCGGCAGGCGATCCGCGGGTTCTACTCCGCTGTTGAAAGCGCCGAGCGCGAAGCCGAACTCGTGTCGCTGCGGGTAGCTGGCAACGAGGCGGCCTTCCAGTTCAAGCTGACCGTGATCGCCGGCGAGCACCGGATGCTGATCGAGCCGATCGACGTGATGGTGATCCGCGACGACGGCAAGGTGACCGCGATGAAGGCCTATTGGTCAGTGGACAACGTCACGCAGGCTTAGGCCGGGTGGCCGACGTAGAAGACCGCGAGCCACACCGCGATGTAATGGCAGATCGCGGCCACCACCGTGCAGGCGTGGAAGAACTCGTGGTAACCGAACGTCTTGGGCCACGGGTCGGGCCAGCGCAGCGCGTACAGGATGCCACCGATGCTGTATAGCGCGCCGCCAACAACCAGCAGCACCATCGCGGCAACCCCGGCGATGTGCATGATCACCGCGATGTAGAACGCGGCAACCCAGCCCAGCCCCAGGTACAGCGGCACACCCACCCAGCGTGGGGCGGTCGGCCAGCACATCTTGAGCAACACCCCGGCCAGTGCACCGCACCACACGACGCACAGCACCAGCGTCCCCGCTGCCGGCGGCATCGCCAACAACGCGAACGGCGTATAGGTGCCGGCAATCAGCACGAAGATCATCGAATGATCGAGCCGCTTCATCCGGATGCGGGCCTTCGCCGTTTTCCAGGTGATCCGGTGATAGGTGGCGCTGACGGTGAACATCGCCACCACGGCGCCGACGTAGACGAAGGTCGCCAAACCGGCTTTGAGCCCGGCCAGCGGCCAAGACACCGAGATCAGCGCGGCACCGGCGGCGACCGCAAGGACGGCCGAGACCAAGTGGATCCAGCCGCGTGCCCTCGGCTTGGTCACTGCGTCGGCAGCGGATTCCAGGGCCTGACCGGCGACTTCTTCGACAGCGTCGAGTGGCCCGGAAGCGCCGGGCTTGGTGGCCACGTTGGTATCGCGACTCAAGATCCCTCCTGACTTGTGGTCGGATTGCCGGTAAGTGCTGCTCCCCACAGTAATCTGGATCCCTGTGGAGATCATTCCGCCGCGCCTCAAGGAACCGCTGTATCGGGTCTATGAGCTGCGGTTGCGGCAAGGTTTGGCCGCATCGAAATCCGAGCTGCCGCGCCACATCGCGGTGCTGTGTGACGGCAACCGGCGGTGGGCACGTGACGCCGGATACGACGACGTCAGTTACGGGTACCGGATGGGCGCGGCCAAGATCGCCGAGATGCTGCGCTGGTGCCAGGAAGCCGGCATCGAAATGGCCACCGTCTACCTGCTGTCCACCGAAAACCTGCGACGCGATCCCGCCGAGCTGGCCGCGCTGATCGAGATCATCACCGATGTCGTCGAGGAGATCTGCGCGCCGGCCAACCGCTGGAGTGTGCGCACGGTTGGTGATCTGGAGTTGATCGGCGAGGAGCCCGCGCGACGGCTGCGCGACGCAGTCGAAGGTACAGCGGCCACCGCAACCGGGGGCTTTCACGTCAACGTCGCCGTCGGCTACGGCGGGCGCCAGGAAATCGCCGACGCCGTCCGCGCACTGTTGAGCAAGGAGGTCGCCAACGGAGCCAGCGGCGAGGATCTCGTCGACGCCGTCACCGTCGACGCGATCTCGGAGAACCTCTACACCTCCGGGCAGCCGGATCCCGATCTGGTCATCCGAACGTCGGGGGAGCAGCGACTCTCCGGATTCCTGTTGTGGCAAAGCGCCTACTCGGAGATGTGGTTCACCGAAGCGCACTGGCCCGCCTTCCGGCGGGTCGACTTCTTGCGCGCATTGCGTGATTACAGCCAGCGCCACCGCCGTTACGGCACCTGACGACGTGTCACACTGAATGCATGGCAGCGCTGTCAGCGTTGGTGTTTTCGCTGAGTTGGTGGCTGGGCCTGTACCTGTTGGCCCGCGACCCACGCAAGCCTGTGCTGGCGTTCTCGGCGGTCGGACTGTGCAGCTTTGCGACGGCGGTGGCGCTGGATGCGGTGCGGCTCGTCACCCATTCCGCGCTTCTCAGCCACGTCGAGATTTACGTCGTGGCGATTCCCGGCGTGGCCTGGTTCGCGGTGCTCGTCGAGCTGGCCCGGCCGTCTGACAGTGGGCGCGCACGCGCGGGCGAGCTATTGCTGGTCGGTGCCGTCGCTTCGCTGACGTTGGTGGGTGCGACGCTGGCCGGCAGCGTCGACGGGCCGCTGCGGCTCGGGCATGTGGTGATGTGCGTGGTGATCTCGGTGTCCACGCTGGGAGCGATGGCCGCCGCCGTGCGGCGCCGCGCGCAGACGATCCCTGTCGTCGGGCTGGTCGTCACGGCGACGCTGTTCTTTGCGTTGGCCAATGCCATCCTGATCATCCCGCTTGGCGTGGTGCCCAGCTGGCTGGCGTTGGCGTCGACCGGTTGCGACGTGCTCGGGCTGGGTGTGGCGGTGGCGCTGTGGGACGCGTTCGACGAGGGCCAGGCGCTGCGGGCCGACATGTTGCGCTCATTCACTGGCACCGGCGCGGTAGCAGCGTTGCTCGGCGGACAGATGCTGATCGGGATCGCGTTGACCCGCCAGCAGCCAACTGCGCAGATCACATTGACGGTGCTGCTGTTCACCAGCTTGGCGATAGTGACCGCCGTGCAGGTGCTGGCCGACCCGCTGGCCGGGCTGCTGGACCGGATGGTGTTCTCGCGATCTCCGATGCTGCGTGCCGACCGGGAGACGTTGCGGCGCACGCAATCCGCGCTGCCGCTTCGGTCGGCCGATCCGCTCGACGGCTTCGACGATGAGACGTTCGCCCGGCTCACCCGCCGCGCGCTGGGCCACTACGGTGACCTGTCCAAGCTGGTGGCCAGCCCGCTGACCGCGTTGCCGGCCGTCGACGAGCGGCTGGCCGCGCGCGGAGCGCCCGACCAACCGTTGGAGCGGGCCATCGAGCTGAAGGCTCTGCTCGCCGATCGCATCGCGCGGCTAAAGCCGCGCGACGGCGGTGACTTCGGCACCACCGAGCAGTGGCGCTACTACAACGCGCTGTATTTCCCTTACGTCGTGGGCGTACGCGCCTATGCGCAAAACGCCACCGCCGCCGGCCTGGACGCCACCGCGCGGCAGGCCTGGCAGTGGTTTGTCACCGAGGTGCCGCAGCGGTCGCTGCACAACTGGCAGAACGCCGCCGCGCGTCTCATCGCCGCCGATCTGCGCGGCCGGGTGGCCGTCTCCAGCTAGCTAGATCACCTAGCCAAGGAATACGTGGCCCAGATCACGTAGTTGACCTGCGCATGGCAGTGCTTGGCAGCGCGACGCGTCGATCTGGCAGTCGCGGAACGGCACGCTCAGAAGTGTTCGACCCGACACCGCAAGGAGTTCCGACATGACCGCTGTTACCGGACTGACCCCCCGACCGTTCGCCGACTCAACCGACTCCCTGCTGCGGTTTGCCATGCGAGTCGATGCGACGTTGAGCAGCCTGGCCGGCCTGATGATTGCCGCGGCGGCGGACCCGCTTTCGTCGCTGACGGGGCTGAGCTCCATCGCCGAATATGGCCTCGGCGCATTCTTCGTGCTCGGCGGACTGCTGATGTTCATCCTCGCCGCCACGCCCGACCTGCGCCGCGCCGGCATCGTTGTCATGATCGGCAATGCGGTGTTGACAGTGGCGGCGGTCGTCGTGGTGGTCGCCGACGTGTTGCCGCTGACCGCGACCGGCGTCGCCGCCACGCTGGCCAGCGGCGTCTACACCGCGCTGATCGGCTACCTGCAATACCTCGGAGTGCGCCGACTGCCGGCGTGACTCCTGTCCCGCCGGTGCGGGGCGCCGCCGTCAGAGGTTGCGGTGCGCGACCCCGCATCGGCTTGGCTACAGCTTGCGCAGCCGGAGCCGATTGATGGAGTGATCGGCGTCTTTGCGCAGCACCAGGGTCGCCCGCGGTCGGGTGGGAAGGATGTTCTCCACCAGGTTCGGCCGGTTGATCGAGCGCCAGATCTCCCGGGCGGCCGCGACGGCCTGCTGATCATTCAGC
>NZ_JBATXN010000690.1:0-6431 GCF_049673265.1 Mycobacterium sp.
TGTGCAGCGGCGGGCGGCGGCATCGGCCGCATCTCCGGGCGCGGCGCACGCCTGGCAGGCGGAGGTAGCGGAGGTGGCGGAGGTGGCGGAGCGCCGAGCTGAAATACCAGTCGGGGCCCATGCTGCGGGTCGCCGAGCGTGATCGCTTTGCCCTCATGGATGAAGACCGTGGACATTCGCACGCCGTCGACATAGATGCCGCCTTCGCCGCGATCGACGGCGATCCACTGCCTGCCGTTGTGATGCACCACGACGTGGGTGGACGAGGTCGATCCGGTCGCGCCGTCGACTCGGATATCGGCCCGGTTGTCGCGGCCAATGGTCACGTCCCGGCCAACGGGAAAGGTGTATCTCTTGGGGCCGAACCAAACGATCAGGGGGGAAGCGAATGCTTCCGTCGGCATAGCCACCACCTTCCGCGCCCAGCGCGCTGGGCCGAGTGAGGGTTCGTCTACCCGCCATAATGCCCCGGAACGCCCCGGGGGGCCGTCGCTGCTGGCTCTTCGGCCCAGCTACCAGCCGCTATCGAGTTCCGCCCGGTCGCGGGGCGGGCGCGGCATCCTCGAGGAGCTGGCGCAACACCGCGACGGCTTCCACCAACGTCTGGCGGTCGCCAGCGCCTAGTTTGGCAAGTTGCGGCTCGATTGCCGCGGCCCGGTCGACCCGCACGCGGTTAAGTGTGCGCATGCCCTCGGGCGTGATCCGGATGCGGACTGCCCGGGCGTCGCCGGGGTCGACGGTCCGCGCGACCAAACCGGCGTCTTCGAGCCGTCGCACTTGGGTGGTCATCGTCGGCTGTGAGCAGTGATCCACGGCGGCAAGATCACAGATCCGCGCTTCGCCGTGAGCGTCAATGGTCGACAGCAACCGGGCCTGTGCGGCCGGCAACTGCATCTGGATGAGCTGCGTGGCATAGCGGTTGAGCCGGGCGACCACGGCGAGTAGATCCGCGCCCAGACCGCCGCCGGCCTCCCCGGCTGCGCCGCGATCGGCGGTTGCGGATGTCGTCATGCATCCATGGTTGCATAGATAGGCTATCTAGGCCACGAACCGGCAAATTTCTACAGGCAAACTCGAGTGACCCGCCACACTCGACGCGGGGGGAACTGCCGAACACCTGGCACAATTGATGAAATGAGCGCGCCACGCCCCCCGACGACTTCCCGAGGGGCGCGATCGCTGAAACCAGGCGAACTCGCGCAGTCAGCAGTCATGGCGGCACTTTGCGCGGCGACCGCGATCCTCGCCGTCGTCGTCCCGTTTGCCGGCGCCCTGTCCATGTTGGGCACCGTCCCGATGGGGCTGCTGGCTTACCGCTACCGGCTCCGCGTGCTGATCGCCGCCACGGTCGCCGCCGGGGTGATCGCTTTCCTGATCGCTGGTCTCGGCGGCTTGATGACCGTCGTCAACAGTGCCTATGTCGGTGGCCTGACCGGCATCGTCAAGCGCAGGCGCCGCGGCACCCCGACCGTGATCGCCGCGGCGTTCGTCGCAGGAACCTTGTTTGGCGCCGCGATGGTGAGCGCACTGGCCGTGTTGGCCCGGTTGCGCCATCTGATCTTCGACGCGATGAGCGCCAACGTGGACGGCGTGGCGGCGGTCCTGACATGGGCACGGCTCGGCCAGCTCGCTTTAGACCTGAAGCACTTCTTCGCCGAGGCGCTGCACTACTGGCCATGGCTGGTGCTCGGCCAGTCGGTGCTGGGAATCATGGGCGTCTCGTTGATCGGCTGGTGGGCGCTATCTCGCGTGCTGGAGCGCATGCGCGGCATTCCCGATGTGCACAAACTCGATGCACCGGTCGAGACGGCGCCGATCGCCCCAGTGCCAGTCCGGCTGGACCACGTGCGATTTCGCTACCCGGGCTCCGATCACGACGCGCTGCGGGCGGTCAGCCTGGACGTGCAGATCGGCGAACACGTCGCTGTCACCGGCGCCAACGGCTCAGGCAAAACCACACTCATGCTGATGCTGGCCGGCCGTCAGCCGAGTTCAGGCACGGTGCAACGCCCCGGCGCGGTGGGGCTTGGTCGGCTAGGCGGTACCGCGGTGGTCATGCAGCACCCGGAAAGCCAGGTGCTGGGCACGCGGGTGGCCGACGACGTGGTGTGGGGTCTGCCGCCCGGAACGACCATTGACGTCGGCAGGTTGCTGACTGAGGTGGGTCTCGACGCGCACGCCGAACGCGACACCGGCAGCCTATCGGGCGGTGAATTGCAGCGGCTGGCCGTGGCTGCAGCACTGGCTCGAGAGCCGGCGCTGCTGATCGCCGACGAGGTCACCAGCATGGTCGACCAGCAGGGCCGGGAAGCGCTGTTAGGAGTGTTATCCGGCCTGAAGAAGCAGCACCGCTCCGCGCTGGTTCACATCACGCACTACAACGACGAAGCCGATTCCGCTGACCGCACAATCAATCTCAGCGACTCCGGTGACAACACTGACATGGTCGAGACCACCGCCGCGCCGGCTTCGACCGCCGCGATCGGCCACACCTCCGGCGCGCCGGTGCTCGAACTCGCCGGTGTCGGGCACGAATACGGCAGCGGGACCCCGTGGGCGAAGGCCGCGCTGCGCGACGTCAGCTTCACGGTCCACCAGGGGGATGGGCTACTTATTCACGGCGGCAACGGCTCGGGCAAATCGACGCTGGCGTGGATCATGGCGGGGCTGACGGTACCGACGACGGGAGCCTGTCTGCTTGACGGCCGACCCACCCATGAGCGGGTAGGCGCGGTGGCGCTGTCGTTTCAGGCCGCCAGGCTGCAGCTGATGCGCAGCCGGGTCGACCTGGAAGTTGCGTCGGCGGCAGGGTTTTCACCCAAAGACCATGACCGCATCGTGACCGCGCTGGCCGTCGTGGGGCTGGACAGCGCGCTGGCTAAGCGGCGCATCGACCAACTCAGCGGTGGTCAGATGCGCCGGGTGGTGTTGGCCGGACTGCTGGCGCGTTCGCCGCGGGCATTGATCCTCGACGAGCCGCTGGCGGGCCTGGACGCCGCCACCCAACGCGGTCTGCTGCGGCTACTGGAGGAACTGCGCCGCGAGAAGGAGCTGACCGTCGTCGTCATCTCCCACGACTTCGCCGGGTTGGAGGAGCTGTGCCCGCGGACTGTGCATCTGCGCGACGGTGTCTTGGAGCCGGTTGCGACGACGGCGGGAGGCTGGGCATGACCGCGCCGGCGACGATGCAGAGCGAAGCGATGAGGAGGAGTGGCGCAGATGACCACGTCGGCGACAAGTGAGCGCCCCGACCGGCGGTCCAATCGCCCGATGGTGCTGCTGCGTCCGGTGCCCGGCACCTCGGCAGTCCACGAACTGTGGGCCGGTACCAAACTGCTCGCGGTCTGCGGCATTTCGGTTCTGCTGACGTTCTATCCCGGATGGATCGCAATCGGGCTGGTTGCGGCATTGGTACTGACGGCGATTCGGATCGCGCACATCCCGCGGGGGGCGCTGCCATCGGTACCGCGCTGGTTGTGGCTTTTGCTGGCCATCGGTGGCATCACCGCGGCGTTCGCCGGTGGCTCTCCGGTTGTCGAATTGGCCGGGGTTCCACTCGGATTCGGCGGGCTGTTGAATTTCCTGCGCATCACCGCGTTGTCGATCGTGTTGCTGGGTCTGGGAGGGATGGTGTCCTGGACCACCAACGTTGCCGAAATAGCCCCGGCCGTGGCCACTTTGGGTCGCCCATTGCGATGGTTGCGGATACCGATCGACGAGTGGGCCGTCGCATTGGCACTCGCGCTGCGCGCCTTTCCGATGCTGATCGAGGAATTCCGGGTGCTCTACGCCGCGCGCCGGTTACGGCCCAAGCCGGTTGCGATAACCCGCCGGGCACGTCGCAGGCGTCGCGCGTTGGAATTGATCGACCTGATCGCCGCCGCCATCACTGTGACATTGCGGCGCGCCGACGAGATGGGTGATGCGATCACGGCGCGAGGTGGCACCGGGCAGATTTCGGCCGCACCGGTGCGGCCGAAACTGGCCGACTGGCTGGCACTCTCGATCACCGTGGCGATCTGCGGTGCGGCGATCGCATTGGAAGTACCGCTGGGCCGCTAGTCGCCGCCTACCGGCGTGCCGCGACGTTGGCTGCGTTCTGGGCGTGGCGCAGGATGGTCGGCACATCGCTGCGGCCCAGGAACATCTCGTCGAAATACGGTTTGAGTACCTGATTTCCGGCTGCGAAGCCTGCACCGCCAGGCGCAGCGATGTGCGGTCCGCTCAACACCGTGAAGAACGGCCGCACGTCGACGTTCTTCGCCGCCCAGTAATCGAAGTACACCCGCTGTGCCGATCGCACGGCGGGAATCGCGCTGCCGTGCCGGCCGACGTATCGATTGCCCTCCTTGCTGCCCAACCAAGACAACACCTGACGTACCGCGTCGGGGTGCGCAGTCGCGGAATTGCCTGCGGCGGCAATGCCGTTGGTGACGGTGACGCGGCCCTTGGGTCCTTCGGGCAGCATCGCCACGCCCCACCGGAAGCCGGCCTGGTCAGCGACCGCCGCGAGGTTGTAAGTGCCGGACTGGAAGAGTGCCATCCGGCCGGCCAGGAACTGGTTTCGGGAGAAGTCGCCGTTGTCGTTGGTGTCCGAGGCGGGTGGCGCGACGTGGTCGGCGTTGATCAGCCTGACCAGGTAAGTGAAAGCCTCGACCGCGCCGGGGTTGTCGAACGCGAAACGATCACCGTTCTGAAAGACACCGCCGGCCGAGCCGATGTAGTTCAGGTAGATGCCCTGTGCATCGTTGGCCGCGTTGTAAGCCCACTGGCGGACGCGCCCGGCGTCGAAACCCGTTGTGGCCGCTGTATGCCCAATGGCGTCGATCGTGAGCCGGGTCAGCAGGGGGCGCAGGGTGTCGCCGCCGTCCGGGCTCCACCGCAGCGCGGCCAATTCGGCGGGGTTAACACCGGCGGCGGCGAGCAGATCAGCGTTGTAATACAACGCGATTCCGGCATCGGTTAGTTGGGGGACGGCCCACAGCACTCCGTGACGGGTGAACTGTTCGACCACCGACGGTTCCCACGCCGGCACGGCACGCGCACCAAGATTCTTCCCGATATCGATAAGCCGGCCACTGTCGGCGTATCCGGCGAGATACGCATTGGAGATCCAGAAGATGTCGTCGGCGCTACCGCCTGCGACGTCGGTGCGCAGCGTGTTGAAGTAGGTGGAGTAGGACACCACATGGGTGTGCACCTCGATGTCGGGATGCGTCCGGGTGAACGCTGCAAACGACTCCCGATAAGCGGCCGCCACCTGCTCGTCCCACAGTCGAACGGTGACCACCGTCTTACCGCCGCGCGGGCGGGCCGAGATGTCCAACAGCACCGCGGTGGCGGCAAGCAACGCAGCGACCAACACCAGGGCCAATGCGAACAGCGTAGAAACCCTTGGCCGGTAGCTCATTTGAGCCCCGTGACGACGATCGATCGCACGATGTGACGCTGGAAAATCACAAAGAGCACCAGCAGCGGCACAATCGCCACAGCCGTGGCGGCCATCACCAGCGTCCATTGGGCGTTATACCGCGACTGCAGCGCAGCAGTCGCCACCGTCAGAACCTGCCACTTGGCGCCGGTGGTGATCACCAGCGGCCACATGAAGTGGTGCCATTGCGACACGACGGTAATCAGCATCAGCGTGACCAGGACTGGCCGGCTGGCGGGCAGCACCACGTGCACGATGACGTCCAGCGTGTTGGCGCCGTCGAGATACGCGGCGTTGATCAGGTCATCGGGTATCGCGCGAAAGTACTGGCGCAAAAGGAAAATCGCGTAAGGCGAGCCGAACATATACGGCAACACCAACGCCCAGAAGGTGTTGCGCATCCCCAGCTGAGCCATCATCAGATACAGCGGCACCACCGTCACCGAGCTGGGCACCATCAACGTCGCGATATAGACCCAAAACAGGGCGTCGCGGCCCGGAAAGCGGAGCCGAGCGAACGCGTAGGCGGCAAGCACCGAAAACGTCAGCTGCCCAAGCAGAATCACCGCTGTCATCAACGTCGTCACCGCCAGGGCCCGACCGAAACCGGCGCCGCCCAAGTCGGCGTAATTCGCGAGCGTCGGCGGTCGCGGCCAGGCCAACGGTGTGCCGGTTGCGAACTGGTGCGCCGAGGTGAATGAGGTGAGCAAGCCGAGCGCGAACGGCGCCAACGTGATCAGTGCGCCGAATACCAGGCCGACGTAAACCAGAACTGCCGACCGCGATTTAGGTGAGGTCATAGCTGATCCGTCGACGGAAATACAGATGCTGGACGACGGTGATGCCGACCAGGATGGCGAACAACACCACCGCCATCACCGCGGCCCGGCCGATCGCCGCAGCCCCGAACGCCTCGGCGTAGATGCGGTGCGCGACCAGATCGGTGTGGTTATCGGGTCCGCCACCGGTCAGCGCATAGACGGTGTCGAAAACCTGTGCG
>NZ_JBATXN010000691.1:0-2551 GCF_049673265.1 Mycobacterium sp.
CGGCGGCGCGGCGCGGGCGTGGGGTGGCCAGCGAGGTCGCGCTCGCCCGGCTGGACTCGCCTGCGCGGGGTAACCGCCATTTGGGCTTCGCCAAGGCCCTGGTGCATGAGATGCCGCACACCCTGGCCGCATTGCAGGCCGGGGTATTGACCGAATGGCGGGCCACCCTCATCGTGCGCGAAAGCGCTTGCCTCGACGTTGACGACCGGCGCGCCCTGGACACCGAGATGTGCGCTGACGTCGCCGATTTGGACGGGATGGGCGATGCGCGAATCGCGGCGGCGGCCAAGAAGATCGCTTATCGACTTGATCCACACGCCGTGGTCGACCGGGCTGCCAAAGCCGAAGCCGAACGCACGGTAACCATTCGGCCCGCGCCGGACACGATGACGTATTTGACCGCGTTGTTGCCGGTGGCGCAGGGCGTGTCCGTGTATGCCGCGCTGCGGCGGGCGGCCGATCTCTGCGCCGATGGGCGTTCGCGGGGCCAGGTCATGGCCGACACGCTCATCGAGCGGGTCACCGGCCGCAGCGCGGCGGTGGCCACACCGATCGCAGTGAATGTGGTGATATCGGATGAAACTCTGCTGGGCGGTTCCGATGTGGCTGCCGATATTTGCGGCTACGGGCCCATTCCGGCGGCTGTGGCCCGCGGACTGGTCATCGGTGCGCTCACCGATGCACAATCGCGGGCCACGCTTCGCCGCCTGTATGCCCGTCCGCGTTCGGGGGCGCTGGTGACAATGGAGTCGCGGGCCCGGTTGTTTCCCCGGGGGTTGGCCGCCTTTATCGGGCTAAGGGATCAGCGTTGCCGCACGCCCTACTGCGACGCGCCGATCCGACATCGCGACCATGCCCGGCCATGGGCCCGCGGCGGTGCGACCAGGGCGGACAACGGGTTAGGGCAATGCGAGCGATGCAACTACGTCAAAGAAGTCGCCGGCTGGCGCGTCGAACCGAGTGTGGACGAAACATCGAGGCACACAGCCAAATTCACCACCCCAGCGGGTGCGCAGTATCGTTCGGGAGCGCCTCCGCTGCCAATGGTGCCGCTGCGGATGGAAATCAGCGAAGTGGAAATGGCGGTCGGGGTAGCCATCTCCGATTTACATGCGGCTTAGACGGCGCTGGCACCCGCATTACGCGGCGAGTACGGTATCTAGCGCGGACGAGTTGGCTGGGCGACCGCGGCTCGTACTGCGAGTCGAGGAAAGTCCGGACTTCACAGAGCAGGGTGATTGCTAACGGCAATCCGAGGTGACTCGCGGGAAAGTGCCACAGAAAATAGACCGCCGCCCTTGTGGCGGTAAGGGTGAAACGGTGCGGTAAGAGCGCACCAGCATCCCGGGTGACCGGAATGGCTCGGCAAACCCCACCCGAAGCAAGGCCAAAAAGGCCGCACCACGGTGCGGTCGCGCAGGCGTTAGAGGGCTGCTCGCCCGAGCCTGCGGGTAGGCCGCTTGAGGCACCCGGTAACGGTGTGTCCAGATGGATGGTCGCCGCCGCGCTACTCGGTAGCGCGGAACAGGATCCGGCTTACAGGCCAACTCGCCCGCCCCGCGTTGTCTGCCGGTAGGTTCAGCTGTTCAAATCCCTGCGAGGGAGAGGCTAAGTTCCTGCGCTGGTCGCACTGATCAGTGCTTCCCACAGCTCGGTGGTGGTGAGTGTTGGGATGTCGTAGATGGTTGTCATTCCGTGGACTACCGATGTGGCCGAGTCGATTTCGGCCGAGGTCAATCCGAGGTAGGCGTCATGGAGTTCCATCCCGAGCAAGAGTTCCTGGAGTGTTGCGCTGCCTGCGGAGCCGGGCTGCGCCCAGATGTCGCCGTCAATGTTGTACACATCGGTCGGGTACAGGTTGTCGGGGACGCCGGTGGGGTTCGCGCCGAGCATCACGAAACGTAAAGCCTCAGTGGGGATTTTGTCGGCGGCGAGTTGCTGTTCGGCGAGGGAGGCGACGGCACTGCTTTGTGAGTAGGTGAAAATGGTCAGCGGGTCGCTGCACACGCCGGAGGCGCAGTGCATGTCGCCGGCGTTGTAGTCGGCGACGACCGCGTTGATGAGGTCTTTCTCGCCCTGCGGCACGCTCGAAAGGGATGTGGTTTCCGGGGTGGTCAGCGCCAGCGTCGTCGCGGTGGTGCCGTCGTAGCCGTTCGGGTCGATGTACAGCTTTACGGCGTCGCTGATGTAGGCGGCATTCGGTGTCGGTATCCCGGTGGGGCCCAGGATTAGTGCGTCGTCTGAGCCGGACAGGAAGTTGCTGTCGGCGTTAGCTGCACCGGCCAACGCCACCGCGGCGCTGCACAGCGCGGCGCCGAGAACTACTTTCTTCATAGGTTGCCCCCCCTTTTGCCAAGGCCACAGAGGATGTTGGCAACTGCGTGTTCCAACATTTCCTGTGGTAGATCCCGATCACGCGCTAATCTCACTGGCTTCCGACGAACGGAATCATCTCAGGTGTCATTAAGGTTTTGTTCGAAACGAAGAAATTCGCCAAACAAAAATTGCCGAAGTCAGAGCCTGGACATAGGGGGTCGGGCCGCACTCGGTA
>NZ_JBATXN010000692.1:0-2402 GCF_049673265.1 Mycobacterium sp.
GCCCACCGGAACGGTGACGCCTTCCTCTAGCGCGGCGACGGCGGCCGCGGCGAATTCGCCGGCGCTCTGGTAGCGGTCGGCCGGATTTTTGGCCATCGCCTTGGCGACCACGTGGTCGATCGCTTGGGGCAGGTCCTTGGCGCGATCGGTCACCCGTGGCGGCGGCTGGGACAGGTGCGCCGCCATGACCGCTGCCATGCCGCCCGACGAGGCGAACGGCGGACGCCCGGTCAGCAGCCGATACAGCGAGCACCCCAGCGCGTAAATATCCGCCCTCGCGTCGACTTGCCCTGCGCCCAACAGCTCCGGTGCGGCGTAGGCGACGGTGGCCATCACCGTCCCGGTCGCAGTCAGCCCGACGCTGTCGTCGAGGGCACGCGCAATTCCGAAGTCAGCCAAGAAGATTCGCTCATCATCGGGTGCGAGCAGGAAGTTCGCCGGTTTGACGTCGCGATGGATCAGCTTGCGGCGGTGCGCATAATCCAGTGCCTTGGCGACCTCGCTGACGATATGGCCTGCCCGGCTGGCCGTCATCCGGCCCTCGTCGAGCTCCTTGTTCGCGTCACTGCCTGCCACGTACTGCATAGCGATCCACAGCTGGCCTTCGTCGGTTTCACCGCGGGTATAGACGGTGACCACGTTGGGATGATCCAGCGTGGCGGCCAGGTCGGCTTCCCGAAGAAACCGGGCCCGAAACTGGGGGTCCTGGGAAAGCTCCGAGCTCAGGACTTTGAGGGCGTCGCGGCGCGGCAACACCGGGTTGGCGGCCAGGTACACCGTTCCCATCCCGCCGGAGCCCAGCACCTTTTCGATGCGATAGCCCGAGACCATCGTTCCGGCGTTCAGCACCACGTCGCCGAACCTACCTACTTTCTGGCCGGGATCTGGCACGCGGGGCTTAATCCGTACTCGTGGCCGGCCGTCGGCCGCCGGGCCGTCGCATCGCTACAGTTTCGCTGCAAGAATGCTCCAGCTGAGCGGCTAAAATGAGCTCCCACACCGCGCGTAGGAAGCCGCCGGCAGTTATTAAGCCCGGTGAGCTGCATAGATATCCCAACCCGGTGCGCTACGATCCTGCTACGGTTACGTATTGCAACGCTACACTTTGTGTGGTTGAATCGTTGCATCAGGGGCCAAAGGTGGAGATGGCTCCGCACCGACAAGGAGCACTGCACGATGACCCACACCCTCACCCCGCCGGCTCAGCAGTACGGCAATGGCGGCTTCGGCCGGCCCAGCGACGAACCCACGGTTGCTTTTCGGCCGCGACCGCGGTTCGTCGCGCCGGTCCCGTCTGCGCCACCGGTGTGGGGACCGCCCGCGCCGATTCCCCCGATGGCTCCCCCTCAACCGAGTCCCTGGGGCGTGCCCAACGCGTGGGCGCCCCCGGCGCCTTGGGGCATGCCGCCGGCCGGCGGCCAGAGTCCGAAGGCGCAGCGTTGGCTGCTCGCGGTTGCCGGAGTGGCCGTTGCGGTGGCAGCCATCACGGTTGCGGTGGCCGCATCAAGCGCAGGGCACAACGATTCGCCAGCCATACCCGGCGGCGTTCCGGTTCCTGCCCCACCGACTAAATCCAGCGCGCCGACCACACCGTCGGCGCCGGTTGCTCCGCCGCACGTCCGCGCGATCGGCGACGACGCGCTGCCCACGCTGCTCCCCGATCCCGCCTACGTCGGTCAAGTCATGGGCAGTACGGGCCTGGAGTCGATCGACAAACTGTCTGGGCCGGGCATGTTCACCGACCAGGCCGACCCGGCTCAATGCGTCGGACTAGTCATCCCGGCGAACGAAAATGCTTACGCAGGTTCGGGATCGCGCGCCACCTACGTCCAGGCGCTGCATGATCAAAGCAGGACGACGGTGTTCAACGCTGTGACCACCTTCGGGACAGCTTCGATGGCCGGCGACCTCGTCGCGCAGCAGGCCACTACCTGGCAGACGTGCCGATCGGCACCAATTGTGCTGGGCCCTGCCCACGACCACCCCACGACCTGGACGGTCGAGGATGTCTCCCGACACGGCAGCACCGTGACAGCCCGCGTCTCCGCAGCGGGCGGTCCTACCTGCCAGCGCGCCATGACGTCGAAGAACAATGTCGTCATCGATGTGACCACCTGCAACGCGAACCCGGCGAACGAGGCGGTAACCCTCGCGTCGGCGATCGCCAAGCGCGTCGCCCAGTAACTGTGCTGGCTACTCGGGACGCCCGACCGAGTAGGTGCCGTCGTCGTCGACGAATGTGACGGTGGCCTGCGCCTTGTGGCCATTAACGGTGAGGTCGCAGGTGAACATCGCGTGTTTGACGATGGTGGGGTCGACGCCGTGGTTGCACACGACGTCTTTGACGCCCGCCAGCCCGTAGCCGGTGGCGGAGTCGGCGAGCACGTTCCGCACGCCGGCCT
>NZ_JBATXN010000693.1:0-3532 GCF_049673265.1 Mycobacterium sp.
CTTCGGGTCCGGTGACGTTATATACCCAACGGCGTTCGTTTTCGACTTCGACGATCTCGCACACCGTCGCCCAGTCACCGAACGCCTCATGGGTGTTGCGACCGCGAAACCGTGCACCGACTGCGACCGCGTTGGCATCGTCAACCCACTCGACGGCCTGCAATTCCGTCGAGCAGCGCGCAGGCAGGTTGATGTCGGTCACCAGCTTCCATGCGGTAGCAACGTCACATCGAACGCGCTGTGTCACTTCGACTGTGGGCTGATCGCGATATCGCACCCTTGTAGCATGCCAGGAATGCAGGTCGGCGCGATGATCGAACCCCGCTTACCGGGTGCGGCGGAGTTCGCAGTCGCCGCCGAACGGATCGGTGTTACGTCATTGTGGGTTCCCGAAGTCTGGGGCTACGACGCGCTGACCGGGCTGGCCTACCTGGCCGCCAAGACGTCGTCGATCAAACTCGGAACGTTTGTCGTGCAGTTGGGTTCGCGCAGTCCGGCGATGCTCGCGACGTCGGCGCTGAGCCTGCAGGAGCTCTCCGCAGGCCGCTTCATCTTGGGCATCGGCACCTCGGGGCCACGGGTGATGGAGGGCTGGCACGGTGTCCGGTTCCGCAAACCGGTGCAGACCACCCGGGAGACCATCGAGATCATCCGCACCATCAGTCGCGGCGAGCGACTTGAGCACGCCGGCGAGATCTACCCGCTGCCACTGCCGGACAGTCGCGGCGCCGCGCTAAAACCGCTGGTGCGGCCCGATCATGTCCCGGTCTACGTGGCGGCGATGGGCCCGCAAAACCTGCGACTGACCGGCGAGGCAGCCGACGGCTGGCTGGGCAACGCCTTCATCCCGGAAGCCGCCGAGGTGTTCTTCGGCCCGTTGCGGGAAGGGGCCCAGCGAGCCGGGCGCACCCTTGACCAGCTCGACCTGGTCGCCCCCGTCGCCGTCGAGTTCCACGACGATCAAGCCGCCGCCGACGCTGCCGCCCGCCGCCACGCCGACGGCTACGCGTTCACCATCGGCGCGATGGGCGTCGGCGGTTCAAGCGGCCAGAATTTCTACAACGATGCGTTCACCCGTCTGGGTTACGGCACCGAAGTCGAAACCGTCGCCGGGCTGTGGAAAGCGGGGAAACACGACGAAGCCCGCGCCTCGGTGCCGCTGGACCTTGGCCGCCTCACGAATCTGCTCGGCACACCCGACGCCATCGCCGACCGGGTAAAGCGCTACCGCGCGGCGGGCATCACCACGCTATTGGCGAAACTCGAAGGCGACTACGAGCAGCAGCTCGCGACATTGCAGCGGCTGGTGGGCATCGCTGAGACGGCCTGATTACCAGCGCAGCATCGGAAAGGGGCGCAGCGGGTGCCGTGCGGCGTAGCGGGTCAAGCCGTTGGCAAGGAACGCGTGGAAGCCCCGGTAAGGCAGCTGGGCGACGACGGCATGCACACCCGACCGCCTGATTCGGCCACGTAGCAATCCTCGGCTGACGTCGACGAGGTCGGCCTTGCGGAAGGTCTCGGTCATGCCGTCGTCCGATGGCCGCAGCCGGTGGTGCTCGGTGATGAGTCGTTGCACCCCTTCAATTTCGGTGATTCCGAATTCGTGGGCATGCGCGGCGGCCAGGTCGGCTGACGGGCCGAGGTAATCGAACGTTGCTGCGGTCCAAATGCCCAGATCGTGAGTCACCCACGCGAGGGCGGCGAGGTCCGGGAGAGGTTCGCCGAGCAGCAGCTGGTGGTAGTTGATACAGCGGTAAACGTGGTTGCGATAGGTCGACATATCGTCGCCCAGCGCAACGCGATAACGCGCCAGCACGGCATCGACGATCGGATGCGACGTGACGACTTCCACTAGCCGGGAGCTTAGCGCGGCTATGCGGCCAGGCCGTCCCGCCCAGTCTTTTGCGTTCGCTTGTTACGACGCCAGCCCCGCACGGTGGCAACCGCCGTCTTCAATCCGCGGCGGCGCCCGGTGGCCGGATCGGTGCCGGCGAAATCGTCGTCCAGCACAGCAAACATCGACTCGCTGCGGGTCTCCGGTGCGTTGTCGGCAGTGTCGCGCAAGTACTTGTCCGGCAGGGACAGCTTCGCGATGGTCCGCCACGTCTTGCCGTACTGCACCAGGAAAGAACCTGTGGTGTAAGGCAAGTCGTATTTGTCACAGAGCTCGCGCACCCGCACTTTGATCTCGGGGTAGCGGTTGCTGGGCAGGTCCGGGAACAGGTGGTGTTCGATCTGGTGGGACAGGCTGCCGCTCATGAACCGCAGCGCCGGACCGGCGTCGAAGTTGGCGCTGCCCAGCATCTGGCGCAGATACCACTGCCCTTTGGTCTCGCCGACCATGTCGGTCTTGGTGAATTTCTCTGCGCCGTCCGGGAAATGGCCACAGAAGATCACCGCGTTGGCCCACACGTTGCGGATCACGTTGGCGACCGCATTGGCTTTCAAGGTGGACATGAAGGTCGCGCCGGGCGACAGCGCAGTCAGGGCCGGGAACGCCACGTAGTCCTTGAACACCTGGCGACCGGACTTGGCGACAAACTCACCGACCCGCTGCCGGGCTTCATCGTTGTCCATCCCCTTCTTGACGATCTTGCCGATCTCGACATGCTGTAGTCCCACGCCCCACTCGAAGCCGAGCGCGAGCATCGTGTTGTACACCAGGTTGAGCAGGTTGAAGCGCTTCCAGGGCTGGTCACGGGTCACCCGCAACAGGCCGTAGCCGACGTCGTCGTCCATACCGAGGATGTTGGTGTACTTGTGGTGCACGAAATTGTGGGTGTAGCGCCAGTGCTTGGAGGCCCCGCTCATGTCCCACTCCCACGTCGAGGAGTGAATTTCAGGGTCGTTCATCCAGTCCCACTGGCCGTGCATGACGTTATGGCCGATCTCCATGTTCTCGATGATCTTGGCCACACCGAGGGTGAGGGTGCCGGCCCACCAGGCCGACCGCCGCGAGCTGGCCGCCAGCAGCACGCGGCCCGCGACCTCCAGGGCGCGCTGCGCCGTGATGGTGCGGCGGATGTAGCGAGCATCGCTCTCGCCGCGAGAGTCTTCAATGTCTTGACGAATGGAGTCCAGCTCAACGCCTAGGTTCTCGATGTCGGCGTCCGTCAGATGCGCGAATACGTCTAGGTCGGTGATTGCCATCGCCTGTCCTTTCCGTAGTCTTGCCGTTCCGAACCTACGCTATCGTAACCTACGAAACCGTAGGTTACCAGTGAGTAACACCTAAACGTCGAGTACGCAGTCGCCCGACGCAGCGGAAATGCAGGTCTGCACGCGTGTTCCCGGTTCATGTTCAACACCGGTTCGCAGATCCCGAACATGGCCTTCCAGCAGGCCCACCACGCAGGATTGGCAGATGCCCATCCGGCAACCGAACGGCATTTGCACGCCCACTTGCTCACCGGCATCCATCAGCGATGTCGCCGCATCGGCGTTGCTGCTTTTTCCGCTCTTCGCAAACGTTACCGTCCCGCCGACTCCGGCCGGCGCCGCGCGCGACACCGCAAAACGCTCGAGGTGCAGG
>NZ_JBATXN010000694.1:0-2560 GCF_049673265.1 Mycobacterium sp.
GCGCAATACTCTCAAGCTCGCCGGGACAAAGCTTGGCACTGACCGGTGGGTACGTGACGTCACCACGTTGGTCGTCAACCCATGACTCGCCTGTCCGCGCTGGCCGGTGTCGACCTGCTCATCGGCATTGACGACACCGACGACCACTGGAGCCCCGGGACGGGCCGTCGCGCCCGGGCGTTGCTGATTGAGCTGGCCGCGGCGGGACTCGGCGCACCGGCTGGGGCCACCCGCCACCAGCTCCTGGTCGACGACCGAATCCCGTACACCTCACACAATTCCAGCGCGTGCCTGGCCCTGCGCAGCCCGCGCGGCCACCCGCGTGCCGTGCAAGCAAACATCATTGAATTAGCCAGCCAGTTCCTTGAACGGGTTTGTCCACCCGACGCCGACCCTGGCCTGGCGGTGGCCATTCCCGAATGCCTCACCGAATCTGCACAGCTGCTAGTGGATTTCGGCCGTCGGGCCAAACGAGAAGTGCTGCACACGCGACAAGCCTGGGAGCTTGCCGATGCGCTCGGCGTGCACCTGTCCGGACACGGTGGAACCCAGGACGGCGTGCTCGGCGCATTGGCCGCAGTGGGCCTGCACCTATCGGGCGATGACGGACTATTCATTACGTTGCCCGGAATCGACGAGCTGCCAACCGAAGCCACCATCGACGATCTGCGCTCCCGCACGGCCATCGACATCGCGCGCGACGCGACGCATCGCCAGCCCGGGCCCCGTGAAGTCATCGAATTAGGTGACTGGGTACGCCCCGTGCTCCTCGAGGGTCGTGCCGTACTACTGCTCGAATCGCCGCGCGAGCAACCGGACGGTAGCCGAACCTGGCGCACCGCGCCGCGATCGATCGTCAAACAACACTGATCCCGACGGAGCCCATCAAAGGGAGGGGAAGGCGGTCAGCAACTGGTCAACCCATGCATCAAGCGGCACAGCGAGACCAATGCTGTTGAGGAAGCTGTCAATCGGGTCACCGCCGGAAACCAGAGACGGGAACAAGTCCGCGAATGGGTCAGCGTCGGGAGGCGGCGGAATCGTCCCTCCGTCAAGTTGCGCGTCCAGAGATGCGCTAAGCGTGGGACTCGCGGCATACAAGTATTGGTCAAGAGCCGCGGCGTGTTGCAGCTGATCGGCGGTCGCGCTTGACCCAAGCAAGTCCTCGAATGGGTCGTTATCGCCGGCCGGTTCGGTAGGCGTCCCCGTGACCGGACTGTCGGCGATCGTGTCTAGCGCCTTAAGAAGGCCGGGGATGTGTGCGGTGACTAAGGCGCTGTCGAGGGCCTGGGCGTCGGCCAGGTCGGTAGCGCTCGGATTTGCTCCGAGCAAGTCAACGAATGGGTCAGGCGGGGTGTCGGTGTCGTCGGCATTAGCCGTGCCCATCGAGATGAAGGCAGCGGCGATGGCGGCGCCGATAGCTGCCGCGGTCCGGCGGAGACGCTGGTGGGTGGTCCGGCTCATCAGATGACTCATGGAACGGAGCTTATGAAATTCTCAGGAGCTGTGCGGATGATTTACGGTGATTTACTCCGCTCCTGCGGCTAACTCAGCCTCGTTTCAGAAAGAAATGCTGGCTGGCAGTGAGTCCGGATCTGACCGAGGGCACCCACAAACGGTGCTGTACACCATCGGCCACGGCGCCAAGACCGCTGAACAACTCACCGCCCTACTTCGCCAACACGATGTGGGCCTGCTGGTCGACGTGCGAAGTTTTCCCGGTTCGCGTCGCAATCCGGATGTCTCGAAAGAGCTCATGCCGGACTGGTTGTCGGCCGCCGGAGTCGTCTACCGACATGAGCCGGATCTGGGCGGACGACGCAAGCCGCCCGCCACGCCGCTACCGCGGGACCGGTGGTGGCAAAACCAGGCATTCGCCAACTACGCCGCCCACACCCGCACACCCGAATTTCACGCCGCGTATCAGCGACTGATGCAAGAGGCCGATGATTGCAACGTCGCGATCATGTGCGGGGAGCCGACATGGTGGCGTTGCCACCGGCGGATGATCGCTGACCTCGCCACGCGCGACGGCAGGGTGGTGGAGCACATCATGCCCAACGGGTCGCTTGCCGAACACCCCATGTCAGGGTGGCTGACCAGCGACGAACCCAACCAGACTTGATTCTGCACACCACATTCGCCGGTTCACCCGTTAGGCTTTTGCTGTGGTGGCTAGGAGTTGCGGTGCCACACAACCCGCAGGTTCGCGGCGAAAGCCGGACTGCGTAGCAGCGGTCCGGGCGGAACCGCGCGTCCGCAATCAGTCCTATGCCGAGCGCATCGCGCGGCGCCGTCGCATACTCCGCCTCAACACATCGCTGGCGATGATCATCAGCGTGGCCTTCGGGGTCATGCAACTTGTGGTCGCACCGCACTTGTGGTGGACCGGTGTAATCAACCTCCTCGGCGCGGCGATCTACGTGATGGTCCCTTGGCTTTACCGCTTCGGCGAGCTGGTTCCGCCGCTGACCTTCATCGTCACCGCGTACGCGTCGATCTTCGTCATCTGTTCGATCCTGGGCACGGGTTCGGGTTTGCAGCTCTACTTCCTCGTCGC
>NZ_JBATXN010000695.1:0-6338 GCF_049673265.1 Mycobacterium sp.
CGGCTGCCGCATCGTGGTCGACGGCGTGGTGAAGGCCGAGAAAATCTCGCACGAAACCAACGCCTTCACCTACTGCGTGCTCAAAGGCGCATGATTACCGAGCAAAGGAGCGCCGAACCCGCCAAACCGCCATTCGTGCCGCGGATGATCCATCGGCTGGCGGTTCCCGTCATCCTCGCGTGGTTGGTGATTGTGTTCCTGTTGAGCGTTGCCGTTCCACCGCTGGAGAAAGTCGCCGAACAACGTCAGGTTTCCTTGAGCCCCAAAGATGCGCCGTCGGTGCAGGCGATGGAGGCCATGGGCAAGAAATTCAAGGAATCTGACTCCGACAATTCCGCCATGCTGGTTCTGGAAAGTGATAGTCGCCTCGGTGACGATGCGCATCGTTACTACAACAGCCTTGTTCAGCAGTTCAGAGCGGACCCTGCGCATATCCAGCATGTGCAGGACTTCTGGGGGGATCCGCTCACGGCGCCCGGCGCGCAAAGCCCCGACGGTAAATGCGTCTACGTACAACTCAGCCTCGCGGGCAACCAGGGCACGACGCTGGCGGAAGAATCAATCAAGGCGGTCCGGGACATTGTGAACCGGACACCCGCGCCAAAGGGCGTCACGGCCTACGTGACCGGTCCTTCGGCGCTGGTGTCGGACATGCATCACAGTGGTGACAGCACCCTCGTCAAGATCACCGTGGTGACCATGCTGGTGATTCTCACCATGTTGCTCCTGGTGTATCGCTCCGTCATCACGGTCGTGCTGTTGCTGCTCATGGTTGGTATCGAATTGACGGCGGCTCGAGGCATCGTCGCGTTTCTCGGCTACCACCAGCTCATCGGACTCTCCACCTTCGCCGTTAACTTGTTGGTATCGCTGGGAATTGCCGCGGGCACCGACTACGGAATTTTCTTCTTCGGTCGCTATCAAGAGGCGCGTCAGCTCGGTGAAGATCGTGAGACCGCGTTCTACACGACGTATCGCGGTGTCGCCCACGTGGTGCTGGCTTCCGGTCTGACGATCGCGGGCGCAACGTTCTGCCTGAGCTTTTGCCGGATGCCGTACTTCCAAACCATCGGTGTGCCATCCGCGGTGGGCATGATCGTCGCTGTTGCGGTCGCGCTTACCCTGGTTCCGGCGGTGATCGTCGTCGGTGGACGCTTCGGCTTGTTCGACCCAAGACGCAAGATGCGGACGCGTGGCTGGCGGCGGGTGGGCACCGCCATTGTGCGCTGGCCGCTGCCCATTCTCGCCGGGGCATGCGGGATCGCGCTTGTCGGTCTGTTGACGCTGCCGGGATATCAAACCAGCTACAACGATCGGCTCTACATACCCCACGACATCGCCGCAAATAAGGGATACGACGCTGCCGAGCGGCACTTCTCCCAGGCCCGAATGATGCCCGAAGTCATGATGGTCGAAGCGGACCACGATTTGCGTAATCCGGCAGACTTCTTGGTCCTCGATAAACTGGCCAAAGGCATCTTGCACGTTCCGGGAGTGTCTAGGGTGCAGGCCATTACGCGCCCGGAGGGTACGGCGATGGAGCATACGTCGATCCCGTTTCAGCTCAGCATGCAAAGCGCCGGGCAAGTCCAGACGATGAAATTCCAAAAAGCCCGGATGGACGACATGCTCAAGCAGGCCGACGAGCTCGAGGACACGATCATGCGGATGCAGCGCATGTACAACCTCATGCGTCAGCTCACCGCCACCACCCACAAGATGGTCGGCGAGACGAAGGAAATGCAAGCTGTCACTGAAGAATTGCGAGACGACATCGCCAATTTCGAAGACACCTGGCGACCTATCCGCAGCTACTTCTATTGGGAAAAGCACTGCTACGACATCCCGATCTGCTACTCGCTGCGATCCGTCTTCGACGCCGTCGACGGCGTCGATGAGATCGACGAGAAGTTCCAAGTCCTTACCAAAGATTTCGACCAACTCGATGCGCTGATGCCGCAGATGATCGCTGAGTTCCCACCGATGATCGCGAGCATGGAGTCGATGCGGACGATGATGCTGACGATGCACAGCACCATGTCCGGGATCTTCGGGCAGATGGACGAACTGAGCGATAACGCGACGGCGATGGGCAAAGCCTTTGACCGCGCCAAAAATGACGACTCGTTCTACCTGCCACCGGAAGTCTTCAAGAACAAGGATTTCAAACGCGCGCTGGACAACTTCTTCTCACCGGACGGCAAGGCCGTGCGCTTGATCATCTCGCACCGGGGAGATCCCGCGACGCCGGAAGGCATTGCGCGGGTTGACTCGATCAGGCAGGCGGCCGAGGAGTCGCTGAAGGCGACTCCTCTGGAGGACTCCAAGATCTACCTGGCCGGTACCGCGGCCACCTTCAAAGACTGGAAGGACGGCTCGAAATACGACCTGTGGATCGCCGGAATCGGTTCGCTGTGTCTGATCTTCATCATCATGCTGATCATCACCCGAAGCCTTATCGCCGCTCTGGTTATCGTTGGCACAGTTGCGGTTTCGTTGGGTGCGTCCTTCGGGCTATCCGTGCTGGTTTGGCAGTACATCCTTGGGATCAAACTGCACTGGATGGTGTTGGCGATGTCGGTCATTGTGCTTTTGGCGGTGGGGTCGGACTACAACCTGCTGCTGGTGTCTCGGTTCAAAGAAGAAATCCACGCCGGGCTGAAGACGGGCATCATCCGCGCAATGGGCGGCACCGGCAAGGTGGTGACCTCGGCCGGCCTGGTGTTCGCGTTCACGATGGGCTCCATGGTGGTCAGCGACCTGCGGATCATCGGCCAGGTCGGCACCACGATCGGCCTGGGTCTGCTGTTCGACACCTTGGTGGTGCGCTCGTTCATGACACCGTCCATCGCGGCGCTGCTCGGACGCTGGTTCTGGTGGCCGATCAAGGTCCGGCCGCGCCCCGCCAGCACGATGCTGCGACCCACCGGCCCTCGCTCGGCGGTTCGTTCGCTGTTGAATGGGCATGACGAGCAGGACGCCAACACGGCGCCGTTGTCGAAAACCCCGTCCGGGTAACGGAGTTCAGTGTATGCGGGCGCTGCCGCCCAGGCCTATTTCGAGCACACTGCCGGTGATCACTCCGGGATCGGTTACCAGATAGACGATTCCACGACTGACGTCCTCGGGCTGAAGCCAGGGCTGCGGTATCGGGTTGGCTTTCATCATGCGCCGCACCAAGTCATCGGGGATGTCTCCTGCATCTGGGCCGCCCACAGGCTGAATCATCGGAGTCTGGGTCGTCGTCGGACAGATGACGTTGACCGTGATGCCGTCTTTGGCGACCTCCAGAGCAACGGATTTCGCCAGCCCGATGACGCCCCACTTGGTGGCGTTGTAGGCGGCCAGCTCTGGGATGCCCATTCGCCCACCCATTGAGGACGTCACGACAATCCGGCCGAATCGCTGGCGCCGCATCACCGGTATGGCAGCGCGCAGAGTGTTGAAGGCACCCGTGAGGTTGGTGTCGATGAGCTGCTGCCACACGTCATCGCTTACGTCTTCCACCAGCCCCGTGCTGACGATGCCGGCGTTGGCCAGCACGATGTCGAGACTGCCGAAGTCGCTGACCGTCTGCTCGACGGCAGCATTGACCTGGGCCGAGTCGCGCACGTCAAGCGCTATCGGAGTGCAGCGGCGGCCCAGACCGTTCACCAGCTCGACCGTCTCGCGCAGATCGCTTTCGGTGCCGAGCGGATACGTCAGATCCTTCATCGGACCGGGAGCATCCGCCGCGACGATGTCCGCCCCCTCGGCAGCCAATGCCACAGCGTGCGCGCGACCCTGCCCTCGAGCCGCGCCGGTGATTAAGGCGACCCGTCCATCCAAAGACCCCACGGATTTACCGCTGTTGCACCAGCCCGCCGGGCGGGCTTTCGTCGGCATCCGTGTGCATCAGCTCACGGACCGCCGGGCGGGTCCCGTATGGCTGAAGCATCGTGCTGGCCGGGCGCGGGCGCACGTGCTGCGGCCACCAGAACCAACGTCCCAGCAGGGTGGCCACCGACGGGGTCATGAACGACCGCACGATCAGGGTGTCGAACAACAAACCCAGAGCAATCGTGGTCCCCACCTGGGCCATGACCCGCAACGGGCCGAACACGAACGAGGCCATGGTGGCGGCGAACACCAGCCCGGCGGCGGTCACCACCGAACCAGAGCCGGCCATGGCGCGGATGGTGCCCGTCTTCAGCCCGGCGTGGATTTCTTCCTTGAACCGGGATATCAGCAACAAGTTGTAGTCCGACCCGACCGCCAACAGCAGGATGATCGCCATCGCCAGCACCATCCAGTGCAGTCTTATGCCGAGAAGGTACTGCCACACCAGCACCGAAAGGCCAAAGGACGCGCCCAGCGAAAGCAGGACGGTACCTACAATGACCAGCGCCGCGATCACGCTTCGGGTGATGACCAACATGATAATGAAAATCAAAGTGGCCGCGGCTATTCCGGCGATCATCAGGTCGATGTTGGAGGCGTCGCGCATGTCCTTGTACAGCGCCGCGGTGCCGCCGAGATAGACCTTTGCGCCCTCCCAAGGGGTGCCCTTGATGGCCTCGTGCACGGCCTGCTTGATCGGGTCGACATGTGAGATGCCTTCAGGGGTCGCCGGGTCGCCTTCGTGCGAGATGATCAAACGAACAGCGTGGCCGTCGGGTGACATGAATTGTTTCAGACCCCGCTTGAAATCCGGGCTTTGGAAGGCCTCCGGCGGCAGATAGAACGTGTCGTCGTTCTTCGCTCTGTCGAAGGCCTCTCCCATGGCTGTGGCATTGTCGGACAACGCTTCCTGTTGGTCGTTGAGACCTTTCGTCGTCGCGTAGTTCGACATGATCGTCTCGAGATTTCGCTCCTGGCTGGCAATCTGCGGCGGTATCAGCGCCACGAGCTGCGGCTGAATCTGGTCTAGCTTGTCGAGATTCGCGCTGAGTGCCGCAATGTTCTCGGCGACTTGGTCGATGCCGTCGAGCGCATTGAAGATGGATTGGAACGCCCAGCACAACGGTACGTCGAAGCAGTGTTTCTCCCAGTAGAAGGCGCTGCGGATCGGCCTGAAGAAATCATCGAAGTTAGCGATGTAGTCGCGCAATGACTCGGTAATCTTCACCGTTTCTTTTGTGAGCAGCGTGGTTTGGTGCGTGGTGTTGCTGAGGTCCTGGGTGACTTGCATCTGCTGGTGCAGAGTTGCCATTGTCTTGCGGAGCTCGTCCGCTTGCTTCAACAGGTTGTTTGCCTGTTCGTCTTGGTAATGCTGGGTCTGGATCCGGCCGGCGCTTTGCGCGCTCAGCAGAAAAGCAAGGGTGGCGTGGTCGAGCGGAGTGCCCAGGGGCCGGGTGATGGTCTGCACACGGCCGATACCGGGGATGTGGAAGATAGCCTTTGCCACCTTGTCCAGCACCAGGAAGTCGGCCGGATTGCGCATGTCATGATCCGTCTCGATCATCAACAGTTCGGGATTCAGCCGAGCTTGATTGAAATGTCGTTCGGCGGCGGCATAGCCGATGTTGGCCGGGGTGTCCGGCGGCAGGTAGTGGCGATTGTCGTAGTCGGTTGTATATCCGGGCAGGGCGAGCAGACCGACCAGGGCGATGCCGATCGTCACCGCGAGAATCGGTACGGGCCAACGGACAATTGCGGTGCCGATCCGTCGCCAATTCCGCGTTTGTAATATCCGCTTCGGATCGAGGAGCTTGAAGAAGCTGGCCACCGCGAGCACCGCCGGGCCCAGGGTCAACGCCGCAAATACCGCGACCAGCAGGCCGACGGCGCAAGGCACACCCATCGTCTGGAACCACGGCAACCGGGTAAAGCTGAGGCAATACATCGCGCCGGCGACGGTCAGGCCCGAGCCCAGCACGACATGCGCGGTGCCGTGAAACATGGTGTAGAAGGCCTGTTCTCGGTCCTCGCCGATGCCACGGGCCTCGTGATATCGGCCCATCACGAATATCGCGTAGTCGGTGCCGGCCGCGATCGCCAATAACACCAGCAAGTTGTTGGCGAAGGTCGACAGCCCGATGATCCCGTAATTCCCGAGGAACGCGACGACACCCCTGGCCGCGGCCACTTCGACGATGACTATGAACAGAGTGATGAAAACAGTGCTCACCGAGCGGTAGACGAAAAGCAGCATCACAATGATCACCAGGAAGGTGACCATGGTGACCAACTTGACGCCTTTCTCACCCGCATGAGACTGATCGGCGATCAGCGCACCGGCGCCGGTGACATAGGCCTTGACCCCCGGCGGCGCATTTGGCACCGAGTCGACAATCTTGCGGACGGCTTCGACGGACTCGGTGGACAAACTCTCACCCATGTTGCCGGCGAGGTAGGCC
>NZ_JBATXN010000696.1:0-4704 GCF_049673265.1 Mycobacterium sp.
CAAGTGCGCTGATCGGGAAAATCGGTGAGCGCCTTGAGTGCATGACTGGTGGTTTGCCGGGTGGTGTCGTTTGCGGCGACAGAAAGCAACACGAAGAATGCGGCGATGTCGGCGTCGGCCAGCCGATCACCGTCCACCTCGGCATTCACCAGGCTGGTGAACAAGTCGTCACCCGGATGCTCGCGACGTTCGGCGGCTAGCGCGAAGGCCACCTGATGGACAGTCGTTTGAGCCTCAAACAGCACCGCCATTGGGTGCCGGCCGTTGAGGTAGACGGGGTCGCACCAAGAGACCATGGCATTGGCGGCCTGTTCCACGCGATCCCGGTCCGACTCTGGAATGCCCACCATTTCCGACAGCGTGCGTATCGGCAGTTCCTTGGCGCAGTGCTCGATGAAGTCAGCGCCGCTGCCAGCCGCTTTGAGCTCCTCGACGATGCTCTTGGCGTTGGCGCGGATCGAATCCTCGATGCGCCGGACCTGCCGTGGGGTGAATGCGGCACTGACGAGTTTGCGCAGGAAGGTGTGCCGCGGCGGGTCCATCGCCAGGAAGGACTGCGAGGCCTCGAGCAGCTCGTCGGGAACGTTCTCGAAGATGACGCCCTTGCCGGACAGGAACACCTCGCTGTTGCGGCTGACCGCGACGATGTCGGCGCGCCGGGTCAGAGCCCAGTAGCCGGGGTCCTCGGGGTCAGTCATCAGGGCGTCTTCGACCGGAGGATGCCAGCTCACCGGACGTTCGGCCCGCAGCTCCGCAAACGAGCGTTCCCGGTCTTGTGCGGTGGTGGACCAAAACGCCCGCGACGAGAGATCGATGGGGTCGTAGGCGCGAGGGGTTGCGGCCGTCGCTGTCATGGTGGGTCCTCCATCGGCTATGACTGCGGTCACATTGGCAACACCGCTGACCCTAGGACTAGACATAGTGTCTAGTCAAGATGTCAGGATTTCAGTTAGGCTGAGCGATGCCGTCGGTCACCCGAAAGCCGCAAGCCAAACGCCAGGAGCGCCGCGAGCAGATCGAGCGCCGGCTGCTCGACGCCACCGAACGGCTGATGCGTGACGGCGCGAGCTTCACCGAACTGAGCGTGGATCGGCTGTCGTCCGAGGCCGGGATGTCGCGCGCCAGCTTCTACATCTACTTCGAGGACAAGGGCCACCTGCTGCGCCGGTTAGCCGACCAGGTGTTCGCCGATCTCGCCGATAGCGCCGAGCGCTGGTGGGGCGTCGCGTGGCGACACGATCCCGACGATGTCCGCGCCGGGATGGCAGCGATCATCGCCAGCTACCGGCGCCACCAACCGGTACTGGTTGCGCTCAACGAGATGGCCGCCTACGACTCCTTGGTTGGGGCGACCTACCGCAATCTGCTGGCCGCGATCACCGGGCGATTAACCCGTGTCATCGAGGATGGCCAGGCCGATGGTTCAATCCGCGGCGCATTGCCAGCAGCGACTGCGGCCAGTGCGCTGACCTGGATGGTCGAGCGCGTCTGTCAACAGAACCTGCCGAACAACCCACCGACATACGACGCCGAACTGGCCGCTACGCTCACTGAAATCATCTGGGGCGCTTTGTATCTCACGCCTATGCTGGACTAAACGGCGACCAGGTCGTCGGCGTGAACTGCGGGCCGGCGCAACTCCGCGGGCAGCTCTGAGGTCGACCGGCCGATCATGGTGGCCAGCTCGGCGGCGTCGTAGGCCACCACACCGCGGGCTACCAGGGTCTCGTCGGGCCCCAACAGATCGACAACGTCACCGCCGTGAAAACTGCCGGACAGACTCGTAATACCCGCCGGCAGAAGTGAGCGGCGTTGGCCCAGCACGGCGCGCACGGCGCCGGTGTCCAGGCTCAACACCCCCGCGGACTCCGCGGCATAGCGCACCCAAAACCGCCGTGCCGACATCCGATTGGGCCGCGCGGCGAACGCCGTGCCAACCGAGGCGTCCACCAACGCAGTCGCGGCGTCCGCGGCGGCCGCCAGCAATACTGGCACCCCGGCGTCGGCGGCCAGCAGCGCCGAAGACACCTTCGATGCCATCCCGCCAGTGCCTAAGTGACTACTCTGTCCCGCGACGACGCCGTGCAGGTCGGCTGGCCCGGAAACCTCTGGGATGAAACGTGATTCGCGTACTTTACGCGGATCCGAATCGTAAAGCCCGTCGATGTCACTCAGCAGAACCAACGCGTCGGCGCCGACGAGGTGCGCCACCAGCGCGGAGAGCCGGTCGTTATCGCCAAACCGAATTTCATTGGTGGCAACCGTATCGTTTTCGTTGACGATCGCCACGGCATGCAGCGCCCGAAGCCGGTCCAGGGTGCGCTGGGCGTTGGTGTGCTGCACCCGCATCGAAATGTCATGCGCTGTCAGCAATACCTGTCCAACGCTGCGTTGGTAGCGAGCGAATGCAGCGCTCCAAGCGTTCACCAGCGCGACCTGCCCGACACTGGCCGCCGCTTGTTTGGTGGCAAGGTCTGCGGGCCGCCTGGTCAGCCCGAGCGGCTCGATGCCGGCGGCGATCGCTCCGGAGGAGACGATGACGACGTCGGAGCCCGCTTTCATTCGGGCCTCGATTGCGTCGGCCAGCCCCGCCAGCCTGTCGGCGTCGAACACGCCGGTCGGTGTGGTCAACGCGGTGGTGCCGACCTTGACCACGACGCTTCGCGCGGTGCGGATAGCTTCGCGCGCTGTTGTGCTCATGAGCGGGGCTTCCGACTTCCGCGCCGCTCCTCCGCATCGCTGCGCTCTGCCCCCGCTGCATCGTCGCCGGCGCGGCGGCGCTGACGGCGGGCCACCTTGCGTTCGGCAGCGCCGACCCGGTCGTTCCCCTCCAGGCGGGCGTCGGTACCGCGGGCAGACATCATGGTGTCGACGCCGGACGGCGTCTGCGGCTCCCAGTCGAAGGTGACCTCTCCGATGGTGACCGCGCATCCGGGTCGTGCGCCCAGCCGGACCAGCTCGTCCTCGACGCCGAGCCGGGCCAACCGGTCGCCGAGGTAGCCGACCGCCTCGTCGTTGTCGAAGTTGGTCTGGGCGATCCAACGTTCGGGCCGCCGGCCGCGGACGACGAACCCGCCTTGGCCGTCGGATTCCACCGTGAAACCGGACTCGTCGACCGGGACCGGACGAATCACTGGCCGTCGCGGCACCAGCACCGGCTGCGCGGCGTGATATTGCGACACCATGTCGGCGAGTGCAAATATCAACGGCTGCAAGCCTTCTCTGCTGACTGTCGACACCAGGAAGACCGGCCACCCGCGCGCCGCGACTTCGTCACGAACGAACTCGGCCATCTCGCGGGCCTCTGGCACGTCAATCTTGTTGAGCACCACCGCCCGTGGCCGCTCAACGAGGTCGCCGAGGGCGGAATCTCCTTGCAGCGTGGGTGTGTACGCAGCCAGTTCGGCTTCCAGCGCATCAATGTCGGACAGCGGGTCGCGGCCAGGCTCGGCGGTGGCGCAGTCGACGACATGCACCAGCACCGCACACCGCTCGATGTGCCGCAGAAAGTCCAGACCCAGACCGCGGCCCTGCGACGCACCCGGGATCAGGCCTGGCACGTCCGCGACGGTGAAGGTGCGCTCTCCCGCCGAGACCACACCAAGGTTGGGCGCCAGGGTGGTGAAGGGGTAGTCGTCGATCTTCGGCTTGGCCGCCGAGATCGTCGACACCAGCGAGGATTTGCCGGCCGAGGGAAATCCGATCAACCCGACGTCGGCGACGGTCTTGAGCTCGAGTGTGAGATCGCGCGATTCGCCCGTTTCGCCGAGCAGTGCAAATCCCGGCGCCTTGCGAGCCCGCGAGGCTAGCGCCGCGTTGCCCAACCCGCCGCGACCTCCGGCCGCGGCTTCGAAGCGGGTACCCGCACCGACGAGATCGGCCAGCAACCTGCCGTTCTCGTCGAGCACCACCGTCCCGTCAGGAATCTTGACTTCCAGATCGGTACCCGCGGCGCCGTCGCGGTGAGCGCCCATGCCCTGCTTGCCCGACGCGGCGACGATATGGGGCCGAAAATGAAAATCGAGCAGGGTATGCACCTGCGGGTCGACGACCAGCACGACACTGCCGCCGCGGCCGCCGTTGCCGCCGTCAGGACCGCCAAGCGGTTTGAATTTCTCTCGATGGACCGAAGCGCAGCCGTTACCGCCGGAACCTGCCCGGGTATGGATGACGACGCGGTCGACAAACCGAGGCATCCGTGACCACTCCTCCGAATGTAACGCCAGGGCGGAAAAGAACTCGCGAGACCGCCGCAGCGTTACGCTCGCGAAGCTTAGTTGGTTGGGAGGCCCTGCGGGACGATGCTGACCGTCTTGCGTCCCCGCTTGACGCCAAACTGGACGGCCCCGGCCGCCTTGGCGAACAGCGTGTCGTCGCCGCCGCGACCGACGCCCGTGCCCGGGTGGAAGTGCGTGCCGCGCTGACGGACGATGATCTCGCCGGCCTTGACGACCTGACCGCCGAACCGCTTGACGCCCAGCCGCTGGGCGTTGGAATCGCGGCCGTTACGTGAGCTCGAAGCGCCCTTCTTGTGTGCCATGTCTCGTCGCCTCCGCTACTTGATGCCGGTGACCTTCAGGACCGTCAGCCGCTGACGGTGACCCTGACGCTTGTGGTAACCGGTCTTGTTCTTGAACTTGTGGATACGAATCTTGGGACCCTTGGTGTGCTCGAGCACCTCACCGGTCACCGCGACCTTGGCCA
>NZ_JBATXN010000697.1:0-6709 GCF_049673265.1 Mycobacterium sp.
CGCTGCAGCTGATCACCGATAACGGTGGCGCGGTGGTACAGCCGGCCGAGGACACCCCCTATGGGCGCCTCGCCGCGGCCACCGACCCGACTGGCACGGCGTTCAATCTGTCGTCGCTGCAGACGTAGCCGCTACTGTCGATGTATGACGCGCCTGCGCCCGGGTTGGTTGGTTGCACTGTTCGCCGCGATGGTGTCGTTGAGCTCGTGGCTGCCGTGGCTCACGACAGGCACAGGCGGCGGCGGCTGGGCCAACGCCATCGGTGGCAGCATCGGTAGCCTGCATCTTCAGCAGCACTTCGGGCCGGGTCAGCTGATCGTGTTGCTGTCGTCGACGCTGCTGGTTGCGGGCGCAATGGTCGGAAGGGACTTGTCAGCAAGGCAGGCATCGGTTGCCGCCCTGGTGATCTCGCTGCTGGTCTTCGCGCTGACCGTGTGGTACTACGACGTCTACGTCAAGACACCGGTGTCGGCCGCGTATGGCCTTTACATCGGCGCGGTCGCCGCAGCAGCGGCGGTGCTGTGCTCGGTGTGGGCGTTGGCGTCGGCGCTGCGCGGCGGCCGAACCCGCTAGCGCACGCTGACCTGCGCACCTTTCAGCGGCTGGGCGCATTGGTCGCAGATCAGCTGGCCGGTGAACGGCCGGCCGCAGCCGTGATGGGTGATCAGCACGGCCGGCCCCTCCGGCGCGTGAAACCATTGCTGGCCGCACCGCAACGCGGTGACGATCACCGGGAAGAATGCCCGGCCCTTTTCGGTGAGCTGATACCGGGCGTGTGCATGGGAAAGCACGCCGTTGGCGCAAAACGTCTGCAACCGGCCGGCCAGCAGGGTCGGTGGCGCACCAAGCTGAGGTTGAAAATCGGTGAAGCGGGTGGTTCCGAGAAAAGCGCACACCAACAGTGCAGCCGCCCAACGGTTTCCGAACACGCTCATGGTCTCCGGGAACAGCCCTGCTTGGTGCCGATTGCCTTCGGCGCTGGCGCGCCGACGGGTGACGGCCTCCGGTACCGAGCGCGGCCACGAGCCGCTTGGACCCCAGCGCGCGGTGACCTCCTTCTCGGTCACCACCTCGCCGCACGACCGGCAGGCCAGCATCGGCGCAAAGTCGCTACCGCACAAGGTGTGGCGCATCCCGGGAAGCCGGTGCACATGCTTGGGCACCCACCGTCGTTCCCATTCCCAGATCGACAGCAATACCGGCCAAAGCGCGCGGCCACGTCGGCTGATCAGATACTCGGCGCGAACCGGCTGGGTTTGGTAAACGCTACGAACCAGCAGTCCGTCCTCCGTCAGCGACCGCAATCGGTTGGTGAGCACCGAGTTTGAGATCGGCAGCCGCTCGATGAACTCGCCGTAGCGGGTAGCTCCCAACAATGCCTGCTGGATGATCAGCAGCGTCCATTCGTCGCCGAGCAACCCAAGGATTCGCCCAACGGCGTTGGTACCGCCGGGGGTCAGCGCGGTCGGGGTCGCTGCGTTCACAGCCCGATCGCGGCGGCGGGGGATTCGGCGGTATGCCAGCGTCGTAGCTGCTCGCCGGCTGCCCAGGTGGCATGAGTACCGCTGGAAATCCGTTCAGGCAGCGCGAGTTTGCATACCGGGCCATCGCCTACTCGTGCGGCATCGAAAACCAGACAGTAGGAGGCGTCCGCGTTCATATCGGTAGTCAGCGTGATCAGGTATCCGTCGTCCTCGCCGACACCGCCCAGTCGTGCAGCCATCGCGGCTTCACTACCGTAGATGCCGTCGCCGAACGGATAGCGCTCTTCGCCTCCGGTGTGCAGATCGTGTTTGATCAGCCCGTCGAACAGGAACCAACCCGGCTTGCCGGTGGCTGCATAGGTGTAGCGATAGTTATCGGTTGCGTAATCGGAGTTGATAGTTCCGAATTCGGTGATGGATTCCGATAATTGCTCTTCGGCCACGGCGCCGGTGACCAGGTTGAACCGCCACCGGTGCAGCCGGGCCTGCAGCCGATCCAGCGCCAGGAAGCGAAAGAGCTTGTCCCACTGTGTTTCTTGGGAGCCAAGCCCCCTGCCGCCGTCAAGCGGTTGCGGAGCGCCTTCGAAAAATCCGTCGAGCACGATCTCGTCACCGTCTTCGTAGGCGTTGACGAAGTGCAGCACGAACGTGGGGTCTGCCTCGAACCACCGGATGTCGCCCGTTTCGCCGCGACGGGGGACTACCGCGAAGCGGGATGGAATGTCGGGATAGAACCGCGGTAGATGTACATCGTGTTCGAGCAGTCTCGGATCCCAGAACAACGGAAAATCGTTGAGGATCACATAGTTTTCGGTGAATGCCATGTCGTGTGGCAGTCGCGGCCCGGGCAGCGGAACGTCGACGTAGTGGGCCAGTTGGTTGCTGTCGTCGACGACACCGTAGTGCATGTATGGGGCCCGCTTGCTGTAGTTGAAGAACAGCAACTCACCGGTTTTGGGGTCGACCTTCGGATGCGCGGACACCCCCCAGTCGACCGGGAAGTTTCCGTCCCAAGTCTCCTTACCGAGGGTATTCGCCGAGTACGGGTCGACTCGATATAGATCACCACACTGGTAGAAGCTGGTCAGCGCGATACCTCGGTGCACGATGACGTCGGTGCTCGACGCGTCCTTCATCCTGGTGCGGGCGCCCCAGCCCTGTTCGCGTTTGGCTAACTGCACCGGTTCGGCCAGGCCCGGCCACAGCGGGCCGCCGGCTTCGTTCTCGGCCAGGAAACCTTCGGTGCGGACAAAGCGGTTTCGGTAGAACGCTTTTCCGTCACGAAAGCCGACCACGTGCAGCATGGCGTCGCCGTCGAACGGGTGATAGGTCTTCAGCGCCGGGTGTAGCGGGTTTTCGGTGTTGCGCAGGTAAACGCCGTCGAGGTCGTGCGGGATTTCACCTTCGACGGCAATAAGGTCGTCGGCGTCCCACTCGGTGGTCTGCGGTCGCCACGGACCGGTCCGGTAGGGGTGGTCGTCGTCTTCGGGCAGGGTCGACAAGAATTTACCGACGATTTCGACATCCATTGGTCAGCCCTGGCTAACGACGAAGCTGACCGTGGTTGCGGTGCTACCGCCGAAGTTCAGCGTGCCAAAGGTTTTCGCGTTCTCGACCTGGTAGTCGCCGGCTGTTCCGCTGACCTGCCTGGCCGCGTCGACGAGCATGCGGACCCCGGACGCGCCGACCGGGTGTCCGCCACCGATCAGCCCGCCGCTGGGGTTGATCGGCAGCCGCCCGCCGATCTCGATTTCCCCGTTCTCGATGGCCTTCCACGATTCACCCGGCCCGGTCAGCCCGATGTGGTCGATCGCCAGATACTCGCTGGGCGTAAAGCAATCGTGGACTTCGATCCCGTCGAGGTCATCGAGCGAGGTCTGCGCGCGGCGCAACGCGTCCAGCACGGCTGCCCGCACGTGCGGCAGCACGTAGACGTCGTCGGCCGCGCGGTCCAGTTTCTGCCGCAGACCCAGCCCGACGGTGCGATGCCCCCAACCGGTGATGCGGGCGATCGGGTGCGCGCCGGGACGATCGCGCAGATATCTATCGGTCACCAGCACGATTGCCGCGCCGCCGTCGGTCATCTGGCTGCAGTCGAATCGGCGCAGCCGGCCCTCGATCGGCGGGTTTGTTGTGTCGTCGTCGCTGATCGGGTCGGGCACAGCCCATTCTCGGGTCTGCGCGTTGGGGTTTCGCCGCGCGTTGGCGAAGTTGAGTTGCGCGATCGCCCGCAGGTGGGTTTCGTCCAGGCCGTAACGGCGGTCGTACTCGTCGGCGACTTGGGCGAACATCGATGGCCAGAGGAATCGTGCGTCGGCTCCTTCGTGACCGGTCCACGCTGCGGCGCCGAGATGACGGGCTGCGGTATCGCCGGGGACCGTTTTCTCCAACTCGACGCCGACGACCAATGCGGTGTCGTAGTTGCCCGATCGCAGATCTGCCATCGCTGCCAGGGTCGCCACACTGCCGGAAGCACAAGCGGCTTCATGCCGCGACGCCGGGGTGTCCCACAGACCGTCGCACACCGTGGCCGGCATGGCGCCGAGGTGGCCCTGTTCGGCGAACATCTCACCAAACGCATTCGCGACATGTACGACGCCGATCTCGGCCGCGTCCACTTTGGCAGTGGCGAGTGCGGCTTCGACAACCTCGCTGGTCAGATCCGCGAAGTCGCGGCCTTCTTTGGTGAGGTTGCGGGCGAAATCGCTTTGGTAGCCGCCCAGAATCCAGACGTCGGTGTCCATAGCCGCACGCTACTACAACTAAGAGAGTGATACTACGTCCGATTAGTCAGACGTTCGCACCGATTGGCCGGATCTCTAGAGGCCGAGAAGAGAGACGGCCCCGTCGGCTCTCGGCTGAACCGACAGGACCTAAGTGAACACGCAGGTCGACCAACGCGCCCACCTTCCTAGCCTCATTACCGTCGGCGGCCATTGACAAACCTTGTAGTCGTTATCGGCTACTCGGATCCCCGCGCCACAACACGGCCCGGATCCGAACACCATTCCGACCACGACCCGGGAAACAACGCCGCGTGGTATCCCATCGTGGCGAGTGCCGCGAGTGTGATGGTGGCCGTGACACCCGAGCCGCAGTAGGCGCCGACCGGCACGTCGCGCTCGATGTCGTGATCGGAAAGCAGCCGGCTGAGCTCGCGCTGTGCGATAAACGTGCCGTCGGCTGCCAGCACATCGCTGCTGGGAAGATTCTTTGCGCCGGGAATATGACCGGCGACGCGATCGACCGGCTCGACTTCACCGCGGAAGCGTTCGGGTGCTCGTGCATCGAGCAGTGTCACCTCGGCAGCGTCGGCCTGCTGCGCCGTCAACGTCGGGAGTGCCCCGGCGTATAAATCGTTGTGCACCACAGCCACATTGCCCGGTGCGGGCGTGACCGCGCCGGTCGCCAAGGCGCCGCCGGCCGACCGCCAGGCTGACAGGCCGCCGTCCAAGATGCGCACACTTTTGATGCCCGCCGCGGTCAGCACCCACCATGCTCGCGACGAACCGGCGCGATTCCAGTCGTCGTAGACGACGGTGGGCACGCCCTCCCGGATGCCCCAACGTCGCGCGGACGTCTCGATGCTGCGTCCCGACGGCAGCGGGTGGCGTCCTCGTCCGGTGAGGGTGTGGTCGGTCAGTTCGTCCTCGAGTGACACGTAGACCGCGCCGGGGATGTGCCCGTGCAGATACGTCGCGTGGCCGTCGGGCTCGTCGAGTCGCCAGCGCACGTCGAGAATGGTTATCGCATCGCCCGAGTCGATGCGAGCGGTCAACTCCGCGGCACTGATGACAATTTGGGCGCGCGCATTCAATGACCGAACCTCCGATCGGTTAGGGAACCGGCACTCCGGCTCTCAAGAAATACAAGCCGGCGACGGTTCCGTCGTTATGGAAGGTCACTCGGAACTGGCCTGGCATTTGGGCCATGTGCAGTGGCACGTTCACCACGGTGAGATCGCCGCGCGGGACATCTTCCGGATCGCCATGGGATTGGTAGTTGCCGAGAACCTGCTGAGCTTCGGACCACGCCGACGCGAGCGCCTGAGACGTGAGTTTTTGCCGCATTAGGCTGTCGAAATGCGTTGTGACACAGTCGAAGTTTCCTTGCACGATTGCGTCAAGCATCTTCAGGGCAAGTTGGTCGTCGCGCGCCGGTGCGGGCTTGGCGGCGGCGGTGGAGGTGGCCGCGGCCCCACTGGACGTGGTCGATGCTGCTGTTGTCCCGTGGCTGCCCGAATGGCAGGCCGCGAGCGCGATACCCGCCGTGGCCAGTGCGGTACTCGCCGCGACGACGACCACGCCGCGGTTTGCGGTGATCAGTTTCTTGCGTGCGGCGGCGATCACATGTTCTCCGTTGCAGTCCGCAGCGCCCGGGCAGGGCGCGCTCTTAGCTATCGAACCATCCGCGCCGCGGACCGCCGCACACATTTTTCGCTCGCCTGTGCCCCCGGCAGTGTCTGATTTCAGGACATAGTTGGCAGCTGTCTCGCGACATAGTTGACACCACCCCCACATCCAGATACGGACACGGCCAACACGACGGCACCGATGACCACCACCCGGGAGATCACCACTACCGGTACGAGCCGCCAGCGCTTTCGGGTTGGTTGAGCATCGCCACTGGCTGTCATATGTGCTCTCCTGGTCGAATTTGTTCTGAGCAGTGTGCGGCTGGCGCCTGCCTGCCGTATACGAATTCGTCGACTTCGTTGTCGTCGAGCACTCGGACCGACGGCGAAAGTGCCTGAGCGCGTCGCTGATCCGGTCACTATCGAGATTCGATCACCGACACCGCGTTGTCCTTGGCGGTGACGTAGACGGTGTGGGTGCTCGGGTCCACCGCCACGACGCCAGGCTCCGTGCCGAGGGGCACGGTGGCGGTGACGGTGCGCCTCGACCCATCGATCACCGACACGGTGCCGTCGTTGTCGCCGTCGTTGATGACGTAGACGGTCTGGGTGCCTGGGTCCACCGCCACCCCGATCGCCACCCCGGCCGGATTCTTGCCCAGCGGCACGGTGCCGGTGACGGTGCGCGTCGAGGCGTCGATCACCGACACCGAGTTGTCGCCGTCGTTCATGTTGCTGACGTAGACGGTGTGGGTGCCCGGGTCCGCAGCCACGTTCGTGGCGCCGGGCACGGTGACGGTGGCGGTGACATTGCGCGTCGAGCCGTCGATCACCGACACCGTGCCGTCTACGGTGTTGGTGACGTAGACGG
>NZ_JBATXN010000698.1:0-7955 GCF_049673265.1 Mycobacterium sp.
CCCGACCAGTGGTGGCAACAGCAAGTGGTGGCCGGGTTGCAACGCGGCGGCTTCCCCGGGCCGGAGATCGCCAGGCTTATGGGCAGCTACTTCGAGCTGACCGAGTTGCATATTCATCCCCGCGCCCAGGGCCGCGGTCTGGGAGAAGCGTTGGCGCGGAGGCTGCTTGCCGACCGCGGCGAGGCTAACGTGCTGCTGTCGACCCCGGAAATCAATGGCGAAGCCAATCGCGCCTGGCGGCTGTACCGTCGGCTGGGATTTATCGACATCATTCGCGGCTACCACTTCACCGGCGACCCGCGAGCGTTTGCGATCCTCGGCCGCAAGCTCCCGCTGTAGCCGCACACCGCCGCGATGAGGTCTGGCACGATGACCTGGTGCGTGCCAGCGTTAGCCAGCTTTTCGCCCAGCGGTTCACTGCGCGTCGTCGTCGGCGCCTGGCGGCGTGGGCGATGCTGTTCCTGGTGCTACCGGTGCTCGCCGGATGCGTCCGGATCAGGGCGTCGATCACCATCTCCCCCGACGACCTGGTGTCGGGAGAGATCATCGCGGCGGCCAAACCGCGCAACGACAAGGACACCGGTCCCCAGCTGGATCCCAATCTGCCGTTCAGCCAGAAAGTGGCGATCTCAAAGTACGACCGCGACGGCTACGTGGGTTCACAGGCGGTGTTCTCCGACTTGACCTTCGCCGAGCTGCCCGAGCTGTCGAATATGAACTCCGACGCGCAGGGCGTGAACTTGTCCCTGCGAAGGGCGGGCGACCTGGTGATCCTGGAGGGACGGGCGGACCTGACGTCGCTGACCGACCCCGACGCGGACGTCGAGCTGACGGTCGCGTTTCCCGGCTCGGTGACATCAACCAACGGCGACCGCGTGGACCCCGAGACGGTGCAGTGGAAACTCAAGCCAGGCATCGTGAGCATGTTGTCCGCTCAGGCCCGCTACACCGATCCGAGCACCCGCTCGTTCCGCGGTGCGGCTCTTTGGCTGACGCTTTCGTCGCTGGTGGTCGCCGGTGTGGTGGGGCTGCTGGCCTGGTACAGCCGCGACCGCTCGCCGCGATTCGCTGAGCCCAGCTCTCAGGCCGACGGCGACCAATAATCCAGCAGCTCGGTGAACGTCTCGAAAGCCGGCGCGGAATTACCGTAAGTGGCCTCGAGATGGATGCTCAACGGAAAGCCCAGGCCGACGACGCCATCGATTATCCGCTTGTACAGATCGACCATCAGCTTGCGCTTTTGGGGGGGTTCGGTGGTGGCCAACGTCTTGACGAAGGCCTGCTCCTGGGCGACGGCGGCGTTGCCCGGGTCTTGGATGAGCCAGTTGATGAAACCAACCCGGTCCTCCAACTTGGGTACAAAGCCGAACGACAACAGGATTTCCGGGCGGTGGTCGGTCCGCTCGGCGAACTCGGTCAGGAAACCGACGAGCGCGTCGGAGTAGAGCAGCTGGGTCTGAGCGAACGTCGCGCCCTGATCGCACTTGAAGTTAAAACGACCGGCTTCGTCAGCCCGAGTGGGGATCAGGATGACGCCGCGGTTGTCCACCAGCTCGCGATAGATCGACAGGGCGTCGGTCGGCGCGACGCCGGAGCCCTCGCCGTCGGCCATCGTGCGGGGCACGCCGACGAACACGATCCCGTCGATGCCGGCGCCGACCAGATCACCGAGCCGGCGGCGCAAGGACTGCTCATCCATGAAAGCGGTGACCTGGCTGCACAACCCACGCACTCCGGGCAATTCCGGCTTGATGATCGACCAGAAATCCAGCACATCGAGCTTCGGCTTCATCTCGACCGGCCGGTCATCCTCCTCCTCGATCAAACCCGGCATCATCAAGTGCCCGATCCGCCCGTCGAGGCCGAATTCCGCGGACAGCTGCACCACCTTGCGGGCGTCTTCAAGAGCCTGCTCCGCACCACGCTCCACGTTCGTGGGTACCAGCTCGACCGCGACGGTGTTCAAGGTCAAGGGGTTACTCCTCAATCAAATGACTCGTTGTTCGCGAGCGGGCGCGGATCACCCGACAGCATAGGGGCGAGAAAATGAGGCTGTCGAAGCAACTGCCCCGCGACGATGCGCGGCGCGCGCAGGCGCAGCGGGCCTCGTCAGGCAAAACCACCTGGACAACGCGGCGCCGAATAGACTTGGCGGGCCATGACTCGCCCGGCGACGATGCGGGCCGGAACGGGCCGAGGAGGAAGGGGCGTCGCGCTGAGCGTAGAAGCAGCGGCAACCGTCGAGTTGGGCCATATCCTCGCTGCCGTCACCGACCAGTTGCGCAAGTACTTACATGACCGCCGCAGCGCGGCCGCCTACATCGGCAGCGACTATCAGCGCCTGACTGCCGGCCTGGAAGAGTTCGTGCTCAGCGGCGGCAAGCGGCTGCGCCCGGCCTTCGCCTACTGGGGTTGGCGTTCGGTGTCGAGCAAGGAGGTCTCAGACATCGGAGCCCAAGAGCTGCTGTTGTTCTCGGCGCTGGAGCTCCTGCATGCCTCGGCGTTGGTGCACGACGACGTGATCGACGACTCAGCGACCCGGCGGGGCCGGCCCACCACCCACGTACAGTTCGCTGCCTTGCACCGCGACCGGCAGTGGCGTGGACCGGCCGACCAATTCGGCCGTTCGGCAGCGATCCTGCTCGGCGATCTTGCGCTAGCGTGGGCCGACGACATCGTCACGGGCGTCGACCTGCCGCCGGATGCGCGCCGACGGGTGGGGCGAGTCTGGGTCGACATCCGCACCGAGTTACTCGGTGGTCAATACCTCGATATCGTGGCCGAGGCCAGTGCCGCCGAGTCGATCGCATCGGCGATGAACGTCAACACTTTTAAGACCGCCTCCTACACGGTGTCGCGTCCACTGCAATTGGGAGTGGCGGCCGCTGCCGACAGACCCGATGTGCACGCCCTTTTCCACGACGTCGGCACCGATCTCGGTGTCGCATTCCAACTGCGCGACGACGTGTTGGGAGTGTTCGGCGATCCGGCCGTCACGGGCAAGCCGTCCGGGGACGACCTGCGGTCCGGCAAGCGGACGGTGCTGCTGGCAACCGCGGTCGAATTGGCCGATGAGTCAGATCCGGCCGCCGCCAAGCTGTTACGCGCTTCGATCGGTACCGAGTTGACCGATGCCCAAGTGGGTGAGCTGTGCGAGGTCATCGAGCGGGTCGGCGCGTTGGCCGCAGCCGAGAACCAGATCGACACGCTGACCCGGCGGGCATTGGCCACGCTGGCCGACGCACCTATCCACGCGGCGGCCAAGGCCGGGTTGTCCGAGCTTGCCAGATTAGTCGCCAACCGGTCCGCCTGACCCAGATGTCCACCCGCGCGTCAACCCCGACTGCCGACTCGACTGCCGGTCAGGCACAACACTTTTCACGATTGCGGGAGTTCATCGCCACAGCCGAGGGGCGACCGGCGCTGTTGGGCTGCCTGGGTGCGGCGCTGATCACTGTGGGTGGACTCGGCGCAGGCAGCACGAAACAACATGACCCGCTGCTGGAGTCGCTGCACCTGTCCTGGTTGCGCTTTGGCCACGGGCTGGTGCTGTCTTCGTTGCTGCTGTGGCTGGGTGTCGCGTTGATGTTGACTGCGTGGTTGTGGCTGGGCCGTCGCGTTGTCGCCGGTGATGCGAGCGAATACACCATGATGGCGACCACCGCTTTCTGGCTGGCACCGCTACTGCTGTCGGTGCCGGTATTCAGCCGTGACACCTACTCGTATCTGGCCCAGGGCGCACTGCTGCGCGATGGCCTGGACCCATATGCGGTGGGGCCGATCGAGAATCCGAACCCGTTGCTGGACAACGTAAGTCCTATCTGGACCATCACGACGGCACCCTACGGTCCGGCTTTCATCATGGTTGCCAGGCTGATCACGATGCTGGTGGGCAATCATGTGATCGCCGGAACCATGTTGCTGCGCCTGTGCATGCTGCCCGGCCTGGCGCTGCTGATCTGGGCGACGCCGCGACTGGCCCGCCACCTCGGCGCCAATTCACCCGTCGCGCTGTGGATCTGTGTGCTCAACCCGCTGGTGATCGTCCATCTGATGGGCGGGGTGCACAACGAGATGCTGATGGTGGGCCTGATGGCCGCCGGCATTGCGCTGACTTTTCAACGCCATCATGTCGCGGGCATCGCGCTGGTCGCCGTCGGAGTCGCGGTGAAGGCCACGGCCGGAATCGCGCTGCCGTTTCTGGTTTGGGTGTGGATGCGCCATCTTCGCGATCGCCGCGGATACCGGCCGGTCGGCGCCTTTGTGGCGGCGAGTGCGATGTCCTTGCTGATCTTCGTCGCGGTGTTCGCGGTGTTGTCCGGCTTGGCCGGGGTCGGGCTGGGCTGGCTGACCGCGCTGGCCGGTTCGGTGAAGATCATCAACTGGCTGACCATCCCGACTGCGACCGCGAACCTCATCCACACCGTCGGAGGATTGTTCTTTCCGGTGAATTTCTATGCGGTGCTGCAGGTCACCCGCGCAGCGGGCATCGTGATCATCGCGGTGTCACTGCCGCTGCTGTGGTGGCGATTCCGGCACGACGACCGCGAGGCGCTCACCGGCATCGCGTGGGCGATGGTCGTCGTCGTGTTGTTCGTTCCCGCCGCACTGCCGTGGTACTACACCTGGCCGCTGGCGGTCATGGCCCCGCTTGCGCAGTCGCGCATGGCGGTTGCGGCGATCGCCGGCTTCTCCACCTGGATCATGGTCATCTTCAAACCCGATGGCGCCCATGGCATGTACTCGTGGATCCACGTCTTGCTTGCGTCGGCGTGCGCGTTGATCGCCTGGCGAACGCTGTCTCGCGCGCCGACGCCCAAGCCTGCAAGTCAGTAGGCCATGGCCTGCGCCCGGCGCAGCACTTCGCGCGCCTGGTGGGCGTGTAACGCGTCGACCGGCCGGGCGTTGCTCAAGGCGTCCCGGGTTCCGTCCCGAGTGACAGTCAGCGACGGGTCGGGGGTGAACAGCCAGCGCACGATCTCGGTCTCGTGGTAGCCGCCGTCGTGCAGCACCATCAGCAATCCGGGCAGGCTCTTGACCACCTCGCCGGAATCGGTGAAAAAGGCCCGCGGCACCAACACGTCGCCGGCACGCCGCACCGCCACCAGATGACCTTCCCGCAGATGCTGGCGCACCTTGGTGACCGGTACACCGAGCAACTCGGCGACGCCGGGAAGATCGTAGGTGGGTTCGTCGGGGTCCAGAACGTCGTCGCCGGCCGGGATCCTGCTCACCGATTTAGTGTAGGCCGGGCGCGCTGCTTATTTCGGCGCGCGAAGAAGAGATTTCAGGCGGACTGCGGGCCGCAACCTACGATGAACCCCGTGGCTGCCGCGACGCACGATCCCCTTGAGGGCACGTTGCTGGACGGGCGATATCGTGTTGCGACCAAGATCGCCACCGGGGGAACCTCGACGGTGTACCGCGGCCTCGACACCCGTTTGGACCGCCCGGTCGCGCTGAAGGTGATGGATTCTCGCTACGCCGGCGACCAACAATTCCTCACCCGCTTCCAGCTCGAGGCCCGCACGGTCGCCCGGCTCAAAGATCCCGGCCTGGTCGCGGTGTACGACCAGGGGCTGGACGCGCGACACCCGTTCCTGGTGATGGAACTCGTCGAGGGGGGCACGCTGCGCGAGTTGCTGTCCGAGCGTGGGCCAATGCCACCGCATGCGGTCGCGGCGGTGCTGGGCCCGGTGCTGGGCGGGCTGGCCGCCGCGCATCGCGCCGGCCTGGTGCACCGCGATGTGAAGCCCGAAAACGTGTTGATCTCCGATGAGGGCGACGTCAAAATCGTCGACTTCGGGTTAGTTCGGGCCGTCGCTGCAGCCGGAATCACTTCCACCAGTGTCATTCTCGGCACCGCCGCCTACCTGTCCCCCGAACAAGTGCGGGACGGAAACGCCAGCCCGCGTAGCGATGTCTACGGCGTGGGCATCGTGGCCTATGAGTTGCTCACGGGGCAGACGCCGTTTTCCGGCGACTCGGCATTGTCGGTCGCATACCAACGCCTTGATAACGACGTTCCCATCCCTAGCGCGATGATCGCTGGCGTTCCCGAACAATTCGATGAGCTGGTCGGTCGCGCGACAGCGCGTGATCCCGCCGCCCGCTACGCAGACGCACAAGAAATGGGCGCCGAACTGGAAACGATCGTCGACCAGTTGGCGCTACCGGAATTTCGGGTGCCCGCGCCGCGCAATTCCGCGCAACATCGCTCGGCCGCACTGCAGCACAGCCAGATCGAGCAACACGACACCACAGAACCGCAGCAACCGCCAACCCAACGGCCGCGGGTGCACCACCCCACTCGTGAGTTGACCCGCAGGCCCGAGAACCGGCCGGCTGAAGCCGGCGCGCAGACCGATGACGAGTATCAGGAAATATCAGGACAATTCGCTGGGATCGACCTGATCGAGTTCGCACTCGAGCGTCAGCACGCCCGACGCATGGTGCTGATCTGGGTTGCGGTGGTGTTGTCGGTCACCGGGATGGTCGCGGCAGCGGCATGGACCGTCGGCAGCAATCTGCGCGGATTGTTCTAACGTAATCTGGCTCAGTCCCGCAGCATTTCGGCGACCAGAAACGCCAGCTCCAAGGACTGCTGGGTGTTCAGCCTGGGGTCGCAGGCGGTTTCGTAGCGACCGCTCAGATCGGTTTCCGAAATGTCTTGAGCGCCACCTAAACACTCGGTGACGTTCTCTCCGGTGATCTCGACGTGGATACCACCGGGGTAGGTGCCCAACGCGCGGTGCACCTCGAAGAAACCCTGCACCTCGTCGACGATGCGGTCGAAATGCCGTGTCTTGTACCCAGTGGATGACTCGTGGGTGTTGCCGTGCATGGGATCGCACTGCCAGATCACCTGATGACCGGTGGCTTGCACCTTCTCGATGATCGCCGGCAACAGGTCGCGCACCTTGTTGTTGCCAAGTCGGCTCACCAGGGTCAACCGCCCCGCCTTGTTGTGCGGGTCAAGGCGCTCAACGTATTCGACGGCTTGCTCGGGCGTCGTTGACGGTCCGATCTTGACACCGATCGGATTTGCGATCACCTCGGCCAGCGCAATGTGCGCGCCGTCGAGTTGCCGGGTCCGGTCGCCGATCCAAAGGTAGTGCGCCGACAGGTCGTACAGTTGCGGCTCGCCGTCTTCGGCGTCGGAGAGCCGCAGCATGGCCCGCTCGTAGTCGAGGACCAAAGCTTCATGGCTGGCGTAGATTTCGGCGGTCTGCAGGTTGCGGTCGGCCACCCCGCAGGCGCTCATGAATTTCAGGCCCCGGTCGATCTCGCTGGCCAACGCCTCGTAGCGTGCGCCTGCCGGCGAGGTGCGGACGAATTCCCGGTTCCAGTCGTGCACCAAATGCAGCGAAGCCAACCCCGAAGATGTCAGCGCGCGCACCAGGTTCATCGCCGCACCGGCGTTGGCGTAAGCCCGTACCAGCCGCGACGGGTCATGCTCGCGGGCCGCGGCGTCCGGGGCGAATCCGTTGACCATGTCGCCGCGGTAGGAGCGCAACCCGAGCGCGTCCAGGTCCGACGACCGGGGCTTGGCGTACTGTCCGGCGATCCGGGCCAACTTCACCACCGGCACGCTGGCGCCGTAGGTCAACACCACCGCCATCTGCAGCAAGGCGCGGATGTTGCCTCTGATGTGCGGTTCGGTGTTATCGACGAATGTCTCGGCGCAGTCGCCGCCCTGCAGCAGGAACGCCTCTCCCCTGGCTACCTGGGCCAGCATGTCCTGTAGCCGCACGATCTCCGACGGCACCGTCACCGGGGGAACACTCTCGAGCACCGTTCGCATCGGCTCGACCTGCTCGGGCGTCCAACTGGGCTGCTGTGCGGCGGGCTTGGCCAGCGCGGCGTCCAGCCGGGCCCGCAAATCCGCCGGCAGCGGAGGCAGCGGCGGCAGCTGCTCGATCGGTACGTCAACGGTCCAGTTCACCCGTCTATGG
>NZ_JBATXN010000699.1:0-10208 GCF_049673265.1 Mycobacterium sp.
GGTGATGCGACCGAGTAAGACTCTCAACGCTGCCCTGGACTGACGCGAATACCTGAACGGGTAAGTCTCGCCGGTACGCGGCTGCACCAAACTGCGAAAGCCGCGAGATTTTGCAGGATCCTTTTTACTGCTGTTGTACACGTTGGGACTTGGTGTCGCGGCTGGGGGCATCGTCATGATGTGGATGGCCCGGTCAAAGGCGCAACCGCCGTCACCGCACCCCTACTGAGGCTGGTTTAGTCCACCAGGTCGCGAAGTGTCTCGATCAGCTTGACCCGCTCGGCAGAGGTGGCTGCCATCGGCGCGACGTTCAACGTCGTCACGCCCGCCTCGCGGAACGCGGCGACCCGTTCTTTGACGAACCCGGATGCGCCGATCAGGTTGACGTCGCGCACGAGTTCGTCGGGCACCGCCTTGGCGGCGTTGTCCTTGTCGCCGGCCAGATACAGTTCCTGGATGCGGTCGGCTTGCGGGCCATAGCCGTAACTGGTGGCCAGCGTGTGATAGAAGTTCTTGCCCTTGGCGCCCATGCCGCCGATGTAGAGCGCCAGGTGCGGTTTGACGAATTCGCGTAGTGGCTCGACGTTTTCGCCGATGGCCAGTGCCGGTCCGGCGAACACGTCGAGGTTCCCCAGCGCGGGATCGCGCTTGGCCTGGCCGGCAGCCAGCGCCTGACCCCACACATCCTGTGCTTTCTCGGGCAGATAGAAGATCGGTTGCCAACCCTCGGCGATCTCGGCGGCCAGCTCGACATTCTTGGGGCCGAGTGCAGCGACTAATATCGGAATGCGTTCGCGGACAGGGTGATTGATCAGCTTGAGCGGTTTGCCGAGTCCGGTGCCCTGTTCAGCGGGCAGCGGAATGGTGTAGTGCTTGCCCTGGTGTTGCAGCGTCTCGCGACGCCACACCTGGCGGCAGATGTCGACGACTTCGCGGGTGCGGGCGATCGGGGCGTCGTAGGGCACGCCGTGAAATCCCTCGATGACCTGAGGGCCGGACGCGCCCAGGCCCAGGGTGAACCGGCCGTCGGAGACATAGTCCAGGCCCGCCGCGGTCATCGCCGTCAATGTGGGCGTTCGGGTGTAGAGCTGCAGGATGCCCGACGCCAACTCAACCCGCTCGGTACTGGCCGCCAGGTAGCCCAGCGCGCTGACGGCATCGAACGAATACGCCTCGGGGACAAAGACGATGTCCAATCCCGCGCGTTCGAGGTCGGCCACCTCGGCGGCCGTCTCTTTGAATCCGCCGGCATAGTTGATTCCCAACCCGATCCGCATGCTCGTACTCCTACGCTCTAGTGAACTGACCGGCCAGCTCGAGCGCCTCCTGCTGGATCTGCTCGAATTGGGCACCCATCGCTTCCGACAATGCCGTCGCACCCGAGAGCGGGCGCACCATGACCGTAAACTCGTCGATCAGCCCCTGGTCGTTGAAGTGCAAGAAGTCACATCCAGTGATTTTCTTGCCGGAGACGATGGTCTCGAACACGAAGGCGTGGTCGCGGCCGTTACCGTCGTGGATCTCGCGAACGTAATGAAAGTCCTCGAACACTCGAAGGACACCGCGCAGCAGGGCCGCGGTGATGGGCTTGCCGACATACGGCTTGAAGGCCACCGGGCTGGTGAACACCACGGCGTCGGCCAGCATCGCCTGGATGGCTGCCTCGTCGCGCTGCTCGACCGCGGTGCGGAAGGGGTGGGTAGCACTCACCAGATACCTCGCATAGTCAATTTGTTGAGTAGGTGGGACTGACGGTAGAGCGTGCCGTACTGATATGTCTATGAGTGGTTAGTCACTTTTTTGAATATTCGTGTCGTTGTATGATCGGAAGATGTCGCTGCGTGACGCGGTGCTGGCCGCCCTGCTCGAGGGCGAGTCTTCCGGATACGACCTGGCCAAGAGTTTCGACGCCTCGGTCGCGAACTTCTGGATGGCAACCCCGCAGCAGCTGTATCGCGAACTCGACCGGCTGGCCGAGCAGGGTCTGATCCAGGCGCGTGTCGTTCACCAAGAACGCCGGCCCAACAAGCGCGTCTACTCGCTGACCGAGGCGGGCTACGACGCGATCCAGCAATTCACCTCGCGGGCGCCGAAGCCGTCGGTGATCCGTGACGAACTCGCGGTCAAACTGCTGGCCGTTGACGTCGGTAACGCGCAGGCGGTTCGCGACTTCATGATCGAACGACTGCAATGGGCGACGGCCAAACTGCAGCGGTACGAACGAATGCGCGCTCGGATGCTCGACGGCCGGGGCGAAGAGGAATACCTCGCCGAGGCGAAGCGAGTAGGCCCTTATCTGACGCTGACGCGCGGAATTTCGTTCGAGCAAGAGAACATTCGATGGGCCGAGCGCACGCTGGCGATCATCGAACAGCGTCAGGACGCAGCCTCAACCGCTGTGAGCAGTGAAAAGGGGCCTTCCTTGTAGTCTGGGCGTCATGCCCAGCGGAGCAAAAATCAAAGTCGAAGGCACGGTGGTAGAGCTCGACGGCGACGAGATGACGCGGGTCATTTGGAAGTGGATCAAAGACATGTTGATCCTTCCGAACCTTGACATCAACCTGGACTACTACGACCTGGGCATCGAGCACCGCGATGCCACCGACGACCAAGTGACGATCGACTCTGCCTACGCGATCAAGAAACACGGCGTCGGCGTCAAGTGCGCCACGATCACTCCCGACGAGGCCCGGGTCAAAGAGTTCAACCTCAAGACGATGTGGTCTTCGCCCAACGGGACAATCCGGAACATCCTGGGCGGCACCATCTTCCGTGAGCCGATCATGATTTCGAATGTGCCGCGGCTGGTTCCGGGATGGAAGAAGCCAATTATCATCGGCCGTCACGCCTTTGGTGACCAGTACCGTGCGACCAACTTCAAAGTCGACCGGCCCGGAACAGTCACGCTGACCTTCACCCCGGACGACGAGGGCGAGCCGATCGTGCACCAGATGGTGTCCATTCCCGACGACGGCGGCGTGGTGATGGGGATGTACAACTTCAAGGATTCCATCCAGGACTTCGCCCGCACGTCGTTCGCCTACGGCCTGAAAGAGAACTACCCGGTGTATTTATCGACGAAGAACACCATCCTCAAGGCCTACGACGGCATGTTCAAAGACGAGTTTCAGCGCATCTACGACGAGGAGTTCAAGGACAAGTTCGAAGAAGCCGGCCTGACCTACGAGCACCGGCTGATCGACGACATGGTGGCCGCGTCTCTCAAGTGGGAAGGCGGCTACGTGTGGGCATGCAAGAACTACGACGGCGACGTCCAGTCGGACGCGATCGCCCAGGGTTACGGCTCACTGGGGCTGATGACGTCGGTGCTGATGACCGCCGACGGCAAGACCGTCGAGGCCGAAGCCGCCCACGGCACGGTCACCCGCCACTTCCGGCAGTACCAGGAGGGCAAGGCCACCTCCACCAATCCGATCGCGTCGATCTTCGCCTGGACGCGCGGGCTCGAGCACCGCGGCAAACTGGACGACACACCCGAGGTGAGTGGGTTCGCCGAGAAGCTGGAAGAGGTCGTCGTCAACACGGTCGAAAGCGGTCAGATGACCAAGGACCTCGCGTTGCTGATCGGCGAGGATCAAGACTGGCAGACCAGCGAGGAATTCCTCGGGACCATCGCCGACAACCTGGAAAAGGCGCTCAGCTCGACTTGATTTCTCGGATCGGCGGGATGTGCTCGTCGAGGAAGCTGGTGATGACTTCGGCGACTCGTTCCGGCGCCTCGAACATCGGAATGTGTCCGACGCCGTCGAGCTCCGTCACTCGTGTCCCGTCGGGAAGCTGTGCCTGGAAATACCGGTGCGACCGCGGCCCGGGAAACACCCGGTCCTTTTCGCAGAGCACCAGGTGCGCGGGAACGTCGGTTTGCGCCAACTCCAACAATCCGGGCAGCAGCATGGATTTGACCAGCAGCTGGAAATAAGCGGGGCAATGCGCCACGTCGTCGACGATCGCCTCGAGTTCGCTGTCGGTCACCCCGTCCGGCGAGCCGCTGACCGGCAGGGTGGCCAGCCGACGACTGAACGGCAGGCGCAACGCGCGGGGCCCCGCCCACCGGGCCAGCGCCCAGAACGGCATCCCCGAGACGAACTTGGCGATCACCTCGAACTTGGTCGGCGCCCAGCGGGTCCATCCGCCGGCCGGCGCGATCCCGGTCACCGTGCGTGCCCGCCCGCGACGTTCCAGCTCGAAGGCCACCCAGCCGCCCAGCGAATTGCCGACGATGTGGCAAGTACTCCAGCCCAGCTCGTCGAGTTGCCGTTCGACATGGTCGGCCAATACCGCAGAGCTCAGCAACCATGTGCCCGCGTACGGGCCACCGTTGTGACCGGCCATCGTCGGGGCAAACACCTCGTAGCGGCCGGTATCGGCCAACTGCGGAGCAACCTTGTGCCAGACCAGCTGCGAAATCAAAAAAGGATGCAGCAGCAGGACCGGTTCGCCGGACCCCAGATGGATGGGCGCGCGGGACGTCATGAACCCGACAGTAAGGTGGTACCAGCGGTACCGCAAGCAGGGGGATAGCGGGCCGCCGTCTCCGTGAAAAGATCAAGCCATCATGACTGCTACTGGATCCCGTCGGGTCTTCTCCGGCGTGCAGCCGACCTCCGACTCGATGCACCTCGGAAATGCGCTGGGCGCCGTCACGCAGTGGGCCCAGCTGCAAGACGACTATGACGCGTTCTTCTGCGTCGTCGACCTGCATGCCATCACCATCCCGCAGGACCCCGACGTGTTGCGGCGGCGCACTCTGGTCACCGCTGCGCAATATCTGGCGTTGGGTATCGACCCCGGCCGCAGCACGATCTTCGTGCAGAGCCACGTTCCCGCCCACACCCAGCTGGCATGGGTGCTCGGCTGTTTCACCGGCTTTGGCCAAGCTTCGCGAATGACGCAGTTCAAGGATAAGTCGCTGCGGCAGGGCAGCGACGCGACCACGGTCGGCTTGTTCACCTATCCGGTGCTGCAGGCCGCCGACGTGCTGGCCTACGACGCCGAACTGGTGCCTGTCGGCGAAGACCAGCGTCAGCATCTGGAGCTGGCCCGCGATGTCGCGCAGCGGTTCAACAGCCGGTTCCCGGACACGTTTGTGGTTCCCGAGTTGCTGATCCCCAAGGTGACCGCCAAGATCTACGACCTGCAAGACCCGTCGTCGAAGATGAGCAAGTCGGCCGCCACCGACGCCGGGCTGATCAGCCTGCTGGACGCTCCGACCGTGTCCGCCAAGAAGATTCGCTCCGCGGTGACAGACAGCGAACGCGAGATCCGATACGACCCGGACGCCAAACCCGGTGTGTCGAACTTGCTGAGCATTCAATCCGCGGTTACCGGCGTCGAGGTCGATGCGTTGGTGCAGCGGTACGAGGGACGCGGCTACGGCGATCTGAAGAAGGACACCGCCGATGCGGTGGTCGAATTCGTTACTCCGATCAAAACCCGGGTCGACGAATTGCTCGCGGATCCAGCCGAATTGGAGGCTGTCCTGGCTGCCGGTGCGGCACGGGCCGAGGACGTGGCCGCAAAAACGGTCGACCGGGTCTACGACCGACTCGGATTCCTGCCGAAGCGTCCCTAGCACGCTGTGATGAGTGAGCCGGGCAAAGCAGGAATTCTGGATCGGCTGCGGGCGCGGTTCGGATGGTTCGACCACACGATGCGCGCCAACGATCGATTCAACGAATGCCGGGGCAACTACTACGCGGCCGGATTGACGTACTACACGATCTTCGCGTTATTTCCGGTGCTGATGGTGAGTTTCAGCGTCGCTGGGTTCCTGCTGTCGCGTCGCCCTGATCTGCTGTCCACGATCGACAGCAAGGTCATGGCTGCGGTGCCCGGCGCGTTGGGGCACCAAGTAGTCGACCTGGTGAGATCGGCGATCAAGTCGCGAGCTTCGGTCGGCATCATCGGCTTGGCCACCGCGGCGTGGGCCGGCCTGGGCTGGATGGCCAATCTTCGTGTCGCACTCAGCGAAATGTGGCAACAGGATACGCATTCGCAAGGATTCCTCCGCACCAAATTCTCTGATCTGGCAACCTTCCTGTCGTCGTTCGTGGCGATTTTCGCTACGCTCGCGCTCAGTGCACTTGCGAGCGCGACGCCGGTGGCCAAGGTTTTGTCGTTTCTGGGTCTCGACAACGCGCCGTTGCTGGACGGGATCGTTCGCGCGGTGTCGATACTGGTGTCAGTGCTGTTGTCATGGCTGGTATTCGCCTTGATGATTGCCCGATTGCCCAGGGAACCAGTCGATTACGCAGCTTCGATACGGGCCGCGCTGATCGCGGCGATCGGTTTCGAGCTGTTCAAGTTAGTCGCGTCGATTTACCTGAAGTCCGTCTTGCACAGCCCGGCAGGGGCAACGTTCGGACCCGTGCTGGGCTTGATGGTGTTCGTGTACATCACCGCCCGGCTGCTGCTGTTCGCCACCGCGTGGGCGGGGACGTCGACGCAAAGTTCACCCGCTGGGTCGGTGAAACCGCCTGAGCCCGCGGTCATCACCACCCGCGTGCAGGTGAACGACGGTCTCAAAGCGCGGCAGGCTGTGGCCGCCGCCGCCGTGGGCGCCGTTGGCGCGCTTGGGCTTTCCCGACTGCTCCGGCGCAACAAGGATTAGCTGACCAGCTTCAGACCGACGATGCAGCCGACCACACCAGCGATCAATAGCAGCTTCACGGCCGATGCTGTCTCGTCACCGGTCAGCATCGCATAGCCAACGGTGAGCACCGCCCCGACACCGACCCAGACCGCGTAGCTCGTTCCGGTCGGCAGGCTGCGCATCGCGAACGCCAGTCCGGTCATCGAGAACGCCAGCGCGACAGTGAAAACCACCGAGGGGAGCAGACGGGAGAAGCCGTCGGACCTGCTCAGAGCGGTCGCCCACACGGCTTCCAGTCCCCCCGACGCCACCAACACCAGCCAGGCCATCATGCACCTTTCCTGCGCCGTCTTGTCGCTGGCCGGGTACGGTGCCCCTCGTCCGGTGTCAGTTGATGACAGGTCCGACGGTACCAAACGCCTCAGCCATCCTCTCCGCGAACAGCGTTACGGCCTTGAGCGGGCGAAGCATAACGGTGATCTCGTTGATCAGCCCGTCGTCGCCGGTGTGCACGAAATCGCAGCCCTGAATCTCTAAGTCGCCCACTCTGGCCCTGAACAGCAGAGCGCGATCGGTTTCGTTGGCTGCCTGCACACCGATCTCCTTTTCAAACCGAAAGGCCGCCAACACTTCCGCTACCATCGCGATGATGGCCGCGACCGTCTGTCGGCCGCGGTAGGGCCGGTGCGCAATGGGACTGTGCAGGACCACGTCCTCGGCGAAAATGCGGTCAATGGTGTCGAACTGGCCGGATTCGATGGCCGCGCGAAACGGATGCATATGTTCTCCGATGCTCAGCGGATCGTTGCCGTGCCGACGGCGACCGTGACGGCGGCTATGAAAATCAAGCTGGTCAGGGCGACATTACGGGGTTCGTGCAGGTAGGCGTGCGATCCGATGGCACCCACCATGACGATCGCGAAGCCGGCGGCTGCGGCCGGAGTAAGAAACTGCGCAATGCCCACCAGGCGGGGGACGAGTATCCCAATTGCGCCGAGCAATTCGAAAAACGCGGTGACGCGAATCACCGGTGACGGAAACGGCGCGACGCCGGTTTGGCCGCTGGCAATAAGCCGCTGCTTGGGCTGGCTGATCTTCGCTGCGCCCGACGCGGCGAAGACGGCGGCCAGTACTACCTGCAAGGTCCATAGCAGTGCGTTCATCGTGATCTCCTAACTTCGATGGCGGTTCACATGTATGACGCAGTGCCGCAGCACAATGTGACAGCGCGGCCTTCAGGATTCGGTCAGATAGCGCTGCACGGTCGGGCCAACCCAACCGACCACATCTTCGGCGGGGGTTGACGCGATCGGTTCGAGCTTGAGTTGGTAACGCGCGAAAGCCAACCCGGCCAAATGGCTGGCCACCAGTTCGACGCGCAGCTCGGCATCGTCGACTCCGAACTCCGCGGAGATCCGCTGGGCGACCGGTCCGGCGATGGTGTCGTGCAGCACCTGCCGGGCCTGAGGCTGGATAGCCGCCGACCGCCACAGGGTCAGGAACGGCTCGAAGACGCCGCCATGGTCCCAGTGCTCGAGGAAACGGCGTACCAGTCGCTTGCCGATGTTGTCGGGGCCTTCGTCGAGCAGGGTGGCGAGCTGGTGCAGCGGGTGCTCGGGGCCGGTCAGCGTGGCGGCGCTGAACAAGCCTTCCTTGCTGCCGAAGAAGTAGTAGACCATCGCGACGTCGACGCCCGCGTCGGCGGCGATAGCGCGGACGGTGGCTCGCTCGTACCCGTCGCGCATGAAACGTTCCCGTGCGACGTCGATGATCCGCTGTCGGTTCTGTTGGCCGGTCCGCCACCGACCGGGCCGTCGGGCCTCTGACATGCACAGAAGCATACTTCAACACACGTTGACGTTAGGTCTTCAAGCGGCGTATCGTCGTTCTTCAACGAAAGTTGAAGTATCACGAGGAAGGAGCTCGAGATGGTTACCGAAACACGTGAACGACGGCTGTGGTGGCGGCATCTGATCTCGGTTCTGATCGCCCCGGTCACCGTGACGCTCCTGGTACCGGCGCTGATCCTGGACTGGCCTCACCCGCACCTGCCGGATTACGGCTCGCCGCTGATCGCGGGACTGGCTGCGGTCGGCGGCCTGCTGATCGCCGGCGGGCTGGGCCTGCTGGTCTGGACCGTGTTGCTGTTCGACCGAGAGGGTAAGGGAACGCTTGGCGTCGGCAAGGTGCTCGGAGAACCGGTCCACCTCGTCGTGCAGGGCCCGTACCGGCATGTGCGCAACCCGATGATCAGCGGCGTGCTGGCCATCCTGCTCGGCGAGGCGGCCGTCGCGGCATCGGGCGGGTTGCTGCTGTGGTTTGCGATCTTCTTCACCTGCCTCGCGACGTTCATCCGGTTCTGGGAAGAACCCCATCTCGCTCAGCGCTACGGCGGCGAGTACGTCAACTATCGGCAGAACGTCCCGGCCTGGATCCCCCGAATTTCGGCTTGGACGCCGAGCGCATAGGCGTTCGTCCGACATCACGCAGCAAGCGTCCGAGATGTTCGAGCGCACTGGCGAATTCGCGTTCAGACGGTGTGCCGTATCCGAGCACAAGTCCTGGTGTAGCGCGCGATTTTCGATGCCAGAAGGGAGCCAAACCGGTAAGCGCGATTTGTCGCTCCTGAGCAGCGGCCAGCACATCGCCCTCCGAAACTCCTTGTGGCAACAGCACAACGGCGTGTAAGCCCGCAGCGATCCCGTGTACCGGCATGTTCGGTGCATAGCGGGCGAGGGCAGCTACGAGCGCGTCGCGACGATGTCGGTAACGCCGCCGCATTCGTCGCACGTGTCGGTCAAGGTCACCACTTTCGATCAGCTCCGTGAACGCCAGTTGAGTCAGCACATCGCTTCCTCTATCAGCGCGGCGCTTGGCCTCGACAACCGCCTCCATCAGGTCGGCGGGCAGCGCCAGCCAACCCAGCCGAAGTCCGGGCGCCAGGCTCTTGCTGGCACTGCCGGCGTAGATGACCCGCTCGGGGGCAAGTCCCTGCAGCGCACCGATGGGGTGGCGGTCGTAGCGGAATTCGCCGTCATAGTCGTCCTCGACGACATAGGCGTCGCATTGGGTCGCGATCCGCACGAATTCGGCGCGTCGCTCGGCGGCCAATGTGGCGCCCAGCGGGGCCTGGTGGGCCGGGGTGAGGACCATCGCCGAATGCGTTGGCGGGCTGAATCCTTGGGGGCGGGCCCCGTCGCGGTCGACGTCAATCGGAATGACGTCAAGCCCACTGGCGATGGCGGTCGCGCGGTGGTCCGGAAGGCACGGGTCCTCGATGGCGATCGCTCGCGCCCCAGCCGCGGCGAGCGTGTCACACACCAGCCGCAAACCCTGGGTGTATCCGCTGCAGATCACGATGCGCTCGGCGGTGGTGAGCACGCCGCGCACCCGGCCCAAATAACTCGCGAGTTCCGCTCGCAGTCGGTCGGATCCGCACGGGTCGAGTGGACCTAACTCCGAATGCGGCGTCACATTGAAAGAGCGCCGCAGTGCACGCAGCCAATCCGCGCGAGGGAACATGCTGAGGTCGGGGCGTCCGAGGCGAAAGTCAGCGACGATGCGCGACGCAGCCGGCGTGGCATCGATGCGCGGC
>NZ_JBATXN010000700.1:0-6511 GCF_049673265.1 Mycobacterium sp.
CCGGGTCCGACGCCGGCGCGCCGGGCGATCTCATCGATCGGTACCGAGAGGCCCTCGGCCGCAAAGGTGTCGTAGGCGACTTCCAGCACGCGCGCGCGGTTGCGCGCCGCGTCGGCACGCAGTGGCCGTGCAGGTTGCGCCATGCGTTTACCACCCATCCGTTGACAAAGCGGGGCGTGCGTTCCGTATAGTGACCTTCAACCGGAGCGCTCGCCCCGTTTACCTTACAAGTTTGGGAGCTATTCCATGGCCAAGTGGACAACCGCAGACATTCCCGACCAGACCGGTCGCGTCGCCGTCATTACCGGAGCCAACACCGGTCTTGGCTACGAGACCGCCGCCGCTCTCGCCGAACACGGCGCCCACGTCGTTCTCGCGGTACGAAACCTCGACAAAGGCAAGGACGCCGCTGTACTGATCAGCAAGCGCCATCCCGGTGCCGACATCGCACTGCAGGAGCTTGACCTGACCTCACTGGAGTCCATCCACGCCGCAGCCGACCAACTGCGATCGGACCACGACCGCATTGACCTGCTGATCAACAACGCCGGCGTGATGTGGACGCCGAAGTCGACCACCAAGGACGGCTTCGAGTTACAGTTCGGCACAAATCATCTGGGCCACTTCGCCTTTACCGGTCTGCTGCTGGACCGGCTGCTGCCGGTCGCCGGTTCACGGGTCGTGACGGTGAGCAGCGTCGGCCACCGGATCCGGGCCGGCATTCACTTTGACGACCTGCAGTGGGAACGCAACTACAGTCGGGTCGGCGCCTACGGCCAGTCCAAGCTGGCCAACCTGTTGTTCACCTACGAACTGCAGCGACGGCTCGCGCCGCACGGCACCACGATCGCGGCCGCGGCACACCCCGGCGGATCGAATACCGAGTTGGTCCGGAATATCCCGGCGCTGCTCAAGCCGGCCATCCCGGTGCTCATGCCGCTTATCGCCCAAGGAGCGGACATGGGCGCCCTGCCGACACTGCGCGCCGCGACCGACCCCGGCGTGCTCGGCGGGCAGTACTACGGTCCCGACGGCTTCGGCGAACAACGCGGCCACCCAAAGATCGTGGAGTCCAGCCGCAAATCCCATGACGCCGACCTGCAGAAGCGGCTCTGGGCCGTCTCCGAGGAATTGACCGGGGTGGTCTACCCCCTCGACTAGGGCAGGTCGAGCAACTGCTCGTAGAAACCGCCGAAGCCGCGGGCCGGGTCGTTCAGGTGGATTTCCAGAATCCAATGAAGGACCCGGCCACCGGGATCCGTGCGGCGCATCGGCTTGTTGGATCCCGGCGTGATGTACCACTCGACGCCGTTGCCAACGATCTTCTTGTGCGGGAATTCGCCGAGTAGGTGGCCGGCGATCGGGCTGCCGAATTCGAAACCCTCGGCGTGGGCTTGCCCCACCACGTGGTCGTACAACTCGGCGCCGGTGATGTCGGAATGGCTTTCGAAATAGTCGCGCCCGGCCTGCCACACCCGCGGTAAGGCATCGCGGATAGCCAGCTTGTCCGCGTCGTCGCTGAGCACGAAGGTGCGGCCGAAGTCGGCCTCCCAGTCCTCGAAAATCGGGCCGAGATCCAGGAACACGATGTCGCCGTCGGCGACTATCCGATCCGGCGGACGTGCACTGAAAGGCTGCAGGGTGTTCTCGCCGGCACGCACAATCCGCCGATGCCAATGGCCGGTCACGCCGAGCAGCTGCGCGGCCAGGTCGCGGATCTCGTCGGACAACTCGCGCTCGCCGACGCCGGGGCGGATCAGTTCGCGGCGCACGATCTCGTCGAACAGTCGCGCCGCCTTATCCTGGGCATCAAGAAGCCTTTCGGCGCGGGCGTTTTCGTCGGCGATCGGCTTCGGCACAGCACCGATGCTAGCCACCACCGAGACCCCAATGGAGCACTCATGTCGCTCGTGGTGCCGCCCTATCCCGAACCTCGTTACCTCAACGACCAGCCCGAAGTCAGCGCCTGGATCAAGCGCGCTGACGAGCCGCCGGACTATGAGACCTTCGGCGTCCAATACCACTACTTGGCCAACCAGCAGGCCACCGGCGGCGATTACGGCCTGTACCGCGTCGACATCGCCCCGGCCGGAGGCGGGCCCGGTCCGCACTTCCACCGGGCGATGTCGGAGGCATTCTTCGTGCTGTCCGGCACGATGAAGCTCTACGACGGCTCGAAAGGTGGGGACTGGATCGACGGCCACCCGCACGACTTCCTGTACGTCCCGCCCGGTGGCATCCACGGTTTCCGCAACGAATCCGACGAGCCCGCGTCAGTCTTGATGCTCTTCGCCCCGGGCGCGCCGCGGGAGGCCTACTTCGAGGGCTTCAGCGCGTTGGCCGACATGACCGATGATGAGCGGCGGGAGTGGTTCATCCGCCACGACAATTTCTTCGTATAGCCGGCGTCAGTCCCATTGCGCAAAGTAGGGACGCGCTGGCCTGCTCTTCTCGACGAGGATGAACACCACACCCCATGGGTCGACAAACCACGTCGTGCGGACGCGCGCCACGTCCGCAACGCCGTCGACCAGAAAGCGCACCCCGTTGGCCTCGAGCTCAGCCCGGGTGGCGTCGATGTCCTCACACACCAGCCCGACATGCGACAGGCCGAAGTCGGTGATCGCCGCGGTGCTTCGCCGATCACCGCCGGCAACACCGAGGTATTCGATGACCTCGAGAACCCGATCGCCGTCGTCATCAAATCCGACGATGGCCGCTTTCATGGTGGGGTCGGACACCAACTCGCCCATGTCCTCGCGGATCGCATCGCCGGCCATCACGTAGGGCGCCGAAAGCACCCGCATGCCCAACACGTCGCGGTAGAACGCCACCGCCGCTTCGCAGTCAGGCACGCATACGCCGCTATGAGCCAGTCCGGTAATCACCATCCGACAATAGACCTGCCGCTTTCCAGGAAAGATGCGTGCGCCGATGTCGTTGCCCTAGACTGCATCTCGATCAGATAGGAGTCTTCGGGTGCGGGCTAGTGAAGCGCCCAGCACCCGGGCTTTGCGGGGCTGGCAGCGGCGAGCCTTGGTGCGCTACCTAACCGCCAAGCCGCGTGATTTCTTGCTAGTCGCTACCCCTGGCGCGGGTAAGACGGCGTTTGCTCTGCGAATCGCCACCGAGCTACTGGCCGACCGCAGCGTCGACACGATTACCGTGGTGGTGCCCACCGAACACCTCAAGACGCAGTGGGCGCTGGCGGCCGCCGCCGACGGCATCGCGCTGGATCCCAAGTTCCGCAACTCCGCCGCGCACACCTCGGCGGAGTACCAAGGCATCGTCGTCACCTACGCCCAGGTCGCCAGCCATCCCGCACGGCATCGGGTGCGCACCGAGAGCAGGCGCACGTTGGTGATCTTCGACGAGATCCATCATGGCGGGGACGCCAAGAGCTGGGGTGACAGCATCCGCGAGGCCTTTGATGATGCCACTCGGCGACTGGCGTTGACCGGCACGCCATTTCGCAGTGACGACGCGGCAATACCGTTCGTCCGCTACGAGCCCGACGGCAACGGCCTGCTGCGCTCGGCGGCCGATCACACGTACGGCTACGCCGACGCTCTGGCCGACGGCGTCGTGCGTCCGGTGGTCTTCCTGGCCTACTCCGGTGAGACCCGCTGGCGAGACAGTGCTGGCGAGGAGTACGCCGCGCGGCTCGGTGAGCCGGCCAACGCCGAGCACACCGCCCAGGCGTGGCGCACCGCGCTGGATCCAGCCGGCGAGTGGATGCCCGCGGTGATCTCCGCCGCCGATATCCGGCTGCGGCAATTGCGCGACGGCGGAGTACCTGATGCCGGCGGCATGATCATCGCCTCGGATCAGAAGGCCGCCCGCGCCTATGCCGTTCTGCTGGAACGGATTACCGGCGAAGCGCCGACGGTGGTCGTTTCCGACGACCCCCGATCGTCAGACCGCATCGCGAAGTTTTCCGCGGGGACTAACCGCTGGCTGGTCGCCGTGCGGATGGTGTCCGAGGGTGTCGACGTACCGAGGCTAGCCGTAGGCGTGTATGCCACCAGCGCCTCGACCCCGCTGTACTTCGCTCAGGCGATCGGCCGCTTCGTGCGGTCCAGACGCCCGGGCGAGACGGCGAGCATCTTTCTGCCGTCGGTGTCATCGCTGCTGCAGTTGGCCAGCGAGCTTGAGGCACAACGCAATCACGTTCTCGGCGAGCCGCATCGGGAGACCGACGAACTGGAGGCCGCGCAGCGGCGCCAGACGCAACCTTCCGAAATCGAGAACGGGTTCATCTCGTTGGGCGCGGACGCAGAATTAGACCAGGTGATTTTCGACGGCTCGTCGTTCGGCACCGCCACCCCCGCAGGCAGCGACGAAGAAGCCGACTACTTGGGCCTGCCGGGCCTGTTGGATGCCAACCAGATGCGAGAGTTGTTGCTGCGCCGCCAAGTTAAGCAGCTTGACCGTCGTAGGGCCGACGGCTCAGGGGGCTCAGCCGTGGCCGAACCGATCACCCGACACGGGCAACTACGAGACCTGCGCCGCGAACTCAACTCTCTGGTCACGGTCGCACACCATCGAACGGGCAAGCCGCACGGCTGGATTCACAACGAGCTGCGGCGCATCTGCGGCGGCCCGCCGGTGGCCGCCGCCAGCTCCGACCAACTCAGGGCCCGCATCGAAGCGGTCCGCGGATTGACCGCCTAGCGGGTCGCCCAGATGCTGTCGGCCACCCACGGCGATGCTTCCGCCGCCACCGCCCACGCCTGATTCTCCGGCACATCGATCAGCGGGTAGCGCTTGATGCCGGCGGCGGTAGCCGCCACCAGGGTAGCCACCCCGGCCCGGCGTTGCAGCGGCGACTGCCGCACGGTCCAGCCGATGATGCCCGCCGTGGCCAGGCAGTCGCGGCGGCGTTCCCAGCTGCCGGCACGCATCACCAGCCAGTGGCTGTCGACGCGGTGCCCAAGTGCGTTCACCCGGTCGGCCGCCAGCAAGGCGCCCCAGGCCATCACCGCCACCCACGCCGTCCACAACCAAAGGGGTACAACGGAAATCAGGGCAGCCACCGCCAGCGCCACGCCGGCCAGCGCGGGAATCCCCAATGCGCGCGTCCACCGCCGGAGCGCTGCCCGACGGCCGTGACCCCGCAACGGTCCGGTGACGACGTTCGGGTCACCGACCAGGCCGGTCAACACCGATTCTGCCGTGGCACGCGGACACGGCGGCAGCAGCACCGACGACTCGCCTGCACCATGCACGCCGGTCATCACCGCATCCAGTCCAGCGCCGCCGAAAATACGCACCAGCAGCGGCTGTCGCAGGGTTCCGCCGCGCAGCCTGCTCATGTCGTAGGTGTGTTCACGCAGCCGCAGCAGACCGTGCCGCAGGTGCAGGACGTCTGCCCGGCGCAGCAGCACCAGGTTGCCGTACACGAGCAGTGCCCGGAGCACCGCCAGCAAGACTGAGGCGGCCAGCACCGCCGCGGCGATCACTGCGACGGTCGCGGCCACACCCAGCCGCTGAGCCTCCGCCAGCCCGGACTCAACCGCCCGCGAATGCTGCAGTGGCCCAACAAATCCGCTCTGATACACCACGCCGGCGGCGGCCGCCATGATCAGCAGACCGGAAAAGCTCAGCGGCGCATACCGCAACCAGGACGGCTGCCAGCGCGCTAACACTGCGCTCGCCGTCGCGGGTTCCGCGGTCGCAGCCTCCCCCGGCTGCGGTGACTCGGCTAGCAGGATGGCTCGCAGTCGCGGTACCTGGTCAACCCTGACGGCGTTGAGCTCGAAACCGTGTTCGGCTCTGGCTTCTTGCCCGGTGCTCACCCGCAGCACGGCCAGCCCCAGCAGCCGGTGCAGCAGCCGCGCATCGGTCTGCACCGAGCGGATTCGGTTGCGCGGCACCGACAAAACCTTGCGATTGAGCAGGCCGGCCCGTAGTTGCACTTGGCCGGATTCCGGATCGGACTCGATGCGGTAGCTGGTGGTGAACCAGCGCGCCATACCCACCACCACGCTGAGCGCGATCACCGCCACGGTCCAGGACTGGTTGCCGGTGGTCGAACCGAGTACCAGTCCCCCGATCAGCAGCGGCAGCACCCGCAGTAATTCGTGTACCGGATGTACCAGAAGCATCCTGGGACTTAGCCGCTGCCAAGCGATTTGGGGCCGGGGCTGCGGGGGTGCCGTCACGTGGCGTCCTCGGCACCGATCGCGGCGATGTCGGTCAGTTGCGCGACGATATGGTCGGCCACCGCGAGGTCGAGCGCGGCGATGTGCACCGCCCCGGCCGACGAGGCTGTGGTAACGGTGACGTTGGCCAGACCGAACAACCGATCCAGCGGGCCTCGATAGGTATCGACGGTCTGCACCCGCGATATCGGCGCGATGCGTCTTTCCTGCACCAGCCAACCGGTCCGGGTGTACACCGCCTGCGGGCTGATCTCCCACCTGTGCACCCGGTACCGCCACAGCGGCACGACGGCCAGCGAGACGGCCGCGCCCAACACGGTGACGACGGCGACCAAAATGTGCAGCCA
>NZ_JBATXN010000701.1:0-2846 GCF_049673265.1 Mycobacterium sp.
GGCCAGCGGCCACACTCCAGCTCAGCGCAATGAGCGCCGCCGCGGCGACAACGGTGGACTTCGACCTCACGAATAGCAGCATACGGGGTGAGCGCGGTGAGCGCGGTGAGCCTGATTGCGCTGTTAAGCGGTCTTTGTGAGCAGCGGCAACAGTAACCGGCGGCGTGCGGAGGTGGCATCAGCGAAGTAGTGCAGCGCCTCGTGCACCGAGCCGAAGACCGGGAAGCTGGATTCCTCTTGAGTAACCAGCAGCGCCGTGGTTACTGCCTGGCTGGGGACCACCGACCATTCCAGCCCTGCGACGCTGCAAATGTCATCCAACCGGTGAAGAAGTCGGACAGCTTGTGCCGCAAAGAAATCCAGAGCCGACAGGTCAAGGACGAAAGGCTTGTCCGGCAGGATGAAGCGCTCGGAGTACTCGGTGACCTGGTCGACATTTGCCGAGTCGACCGCACCGGTGATCGTGACGACGGTTCCCAGGCTGCGGCACTGGGCTCGCACCGCAGCACCGTTGCAGTCAAACGGAAGATGGGCGTGACGCGGCGCCAAGTGCGAAGCTGCGCCGTCGATCGAATCGGTCATGTCGCCCCCGTTTTCAAACGCTGTTGCTGCGATAACGATTACGACGCTAATCGGTTACTCTAAGGTCACTGGGTGCAGCCTTTAATACTTTGGTAAGAAACAAATTTCAGCTACCGGCCAGTAGCCACCACTAGGTCAGCCGCTTAACCGATCCGGCATAGCCGAGGGCGTGCTCGTAGATCTCGAGATTGTCGCGCGAAATCTTCGCGTGCACCGGACGTTCGAGAAGAAAACGCAGCACGGGATTGAAGGCGTGATACGTCTCGTGGAAGGTCAGCACGGTGGTGCCGTCGGGTTGTTCCTCCAGTTCGTGGTACCCCTCGGCGCGCGACCACAGCGGCTTGCCAATCGCCACATAGCGCGAGAGCTTGTTGATCTGCGCCTCGGTAATGGTCTCCCACGAACGCCCCTTGCCGCCCGACAACAGGTACCTAGGCACAGGAAAGACACAGGTGCGGACCAGCCCCTCGCCAGCTTCATCGCCTTCGTTGAGGATCTCCATGCTGCCGGTCGGCCACTCGAGCACCCGCGGCTTGGGCGCGTCGGGCGGCACTGGCGGATGCAACACTCGCCATACCTTTTTCGGCGGTGCGTCGACGTGAAATCGAACGGTGTAGGACTGCATCAGCTTTCTCCGTCAGGCTGTCCCCAAGTATCCCAATATGTGATCGTCTCCGCGGGCGGCCGTGCGGCCGGGCCGAAGTCGGTGCCAATCGTGTAGGCCACAGGGAACAGCGCGGCCTGTGTGACCGTGGCCGGAATTCCGAGCAGCTCGGCGACCTCCCGCTCCTTGGCCAAATGCATTGTCGTCCAGACTGATCCGAGACCACGCGACCGAAGGGCAAGCAAAAAACTCCAGCCGGCCGGGATGATCGATGCCCAGGCCGACGCGGCACCTAGCAGATCGTTGCCGTCAATGCGGCGCTGCAGGCACGGGATGACGTGTACCGGAACTTGGGCGAGCGTTTCGGTCAGGTTCAGTGCGCTTTGGTATACCCGTTGGGTCTGCGGATCGGACTCGGTCGCGGCGACGTGAGTCAGATACTCGACACCGATGCTGCGGTAGATCTCGGCGATCGCGGCGCGCTTAGCGGCATCGGTGATCACCAGCCAGCGCCAATCCTGCGCGTTGCTGGCAGTGGGCGCCTGCATTGCCAGCCGAAGGCACTCCAGAATCACGTCACGACCGACCGGCCGGGTCAAGTCAAGACGTTTGCGCACCGCTCGGGTGGTGGTGAGCAATTCGTCGACCGATCCGATGTCCACGCGCGACTCACAGATCGATCGCGCAGGACTGATCGACGCCCAGCACAGTCAACGAACGACCCAGACCAAGGAAAACCGCCAAACACAGTGTCAGATCAAGGATTTCCGAGTCGGTGAACGATTCACGAAGCCGATCGACGTACGCGTCGTCGATCGAGCCGTGGTCATTGGCGAAACGTTCGGCGTACTCGATGGCAAGACGCTGCCGCGGCGTGTAGCCGGGGTACGTGGCGTATGCCGCGACGTTCGCATACAGCTCGGGTGCGACGCCCGCCTCGAGCACCGATGGTGCGCGAAAGTCCGAGCAGGCCACACAGTCGTTGATCTGCGCGACGCGCATCCTGGCCAGTTCGCGTTCTTCCGGCGGCAAGATGCTCTGCTGATAGGCCCCGCGGATCATCCGTTCAACCATCTCGCCCAACGGCGGCCGCAACGTCCAAATCATCGCGGCTTCGCCACCGGGGCCGTCGGGCACATCAATCCGGGCCATGAGAGCGAGCAAACCAGACGTCTGGTTGAACTGTCCAGATCGGGGAGTCGTGGACAGTAGCGGGCATCCCGATTACCGTCCGGTAAGCGGAACTGTTGCTCGATGCGGCACCGCCCGCAGGAGGTCTCGGCATGCTTTTCATGCACGAGGTGCACAAGGTGCGAGGACGCGCCGAAGACGACTTCGAGGCCGCGTTCCGCGACGGCTGGATGCCAACACTTGGCGGCGGACACGACGCCCGGTTGCTGTGGTACGCCAACCACGCACACGGCAGCGGCCCCGCCTACACCGTGGTCACCGTGACCGCGGTTCGCGACGGGGCAGCATGGGAGCGACTGGCGCTGCGGATTCAGAAGGGCGATCTGCGGCAGTGGATGCGCCGGCTCGACGAGCTTCGCCACGACGTCGAGGCCAAGCTCCTGATGGCACTGCCATGGTCGCCACTACAGGACCTGCCGTTCGGCGAGGTACCTACCGACGGCCGGGAACACGAGCTGACCCTCTACAT
>NZ_JBATXN010000702.1:0-2094 GCF_049673265.1 Mycobacterium sp.
TTCATGCATGGCTTGGAGGTGCACACCGCATTGCACTACCGGCTCCCGGTGACCTTCGTGCTGCTCAACAACAACGCCCATGCCATGTGCGTGACCCGTGAACAGCTCTACTACGACGACCTGTATAGCTACAACCGATTCGCTCCCAGCCAGCTCGGAGTCGGTCTGGCCGCGATGTTCCCCGGGCTGACGTCGATCGATGTCAGCGACGCGGACGGATTGGCCGCGGCGGTACGCGGCTCGCTCGACGTCGACGGCCCGTCGGTGGTCAGCGTCGAATGCGCCGCCGACGAAATCCCGCCGTTTGCACCCTTTCTCGACGCCCTACCAGTCAAAAAGACTGCCAATCAACAGATCCCGCCCACACAGGAGGACCACATCAATGTCGCTGCCAGCGCTTGACGATATCGTCAGCCATACCGGCACCACCGTCCCGATCGACGGCCTGGTACGTATCGAGACCACGCCGTTGCAGCAGACGGCCGGAACCTTCCTTTCGCAGATGCGGTCGGCGTACCCGCACGACCAGGTCTTCGGTCAGTACTGCACCGTCAACGACTACGTCGACTGCCCGCCCGACGAACTCTTCGAGTACCTGTCGGACACCAGAAGCCTCGAGGAGTGGACCTACACCCTGCGTGACTTCACTCCTACTGACGAGCCAGGACTCTGGCTGGCCTACGACCGGCTCCTTCCGGATACCGAGATCTATACCCGCACGGTTGTCAATGCCGATGCGCGTACCGTCGACTATCACTGCGCTTGGGACCAGGGCAAGCACTTGTGGATGATCTACCTGATGCGCGTCCTCGACGCGCAGGCGGTGTTGAACAAGCCCGGTTCTGTTGTGCTGTGGACCAATTGCCGTCACCCGTTCTACGACCAGAACCCGTACCCCGACGCGGGTCCGCCCGAACGCACCGGTTGGGTCGGCGACTTTTGGGACTTGTTCGGTGCCGGCCACGCGCTGGAGCTGAACAACCTCAAGACCATCGCCGAATACCGCCACCGCAACGGCCTGCCGATCACCCCGGCCTGGATGAGATGAGATTTAGCGTGAATCAGCCCGCCGTAAGCCTTCTCGACATCGCCAGCTATCTTCCTGGCGAGCCGATCGGCGCCGACTACTACGCGGAATTCGCCGAATCCGACGAGTTGCGAGACAACGTCATGTTTCGTGCGCCCGCGTTTCGCCATCACGTCGGGCCGGACGAGACCGCGACCGATATGGTCGAACGCGCGACGCAGGGACTGATCGAGCGGCACGGACGTGACGTCATTGAAAGCGCCGATGTGTTGATCACCCATACGCAGGTACCCGACATGGCGTTCTACGGCGCCGGCGGCGGTATCGCCCACCGCTTGGGGATGCGTCCCAACTGGGTCCTGGACCTGCACAACGGCGGGTGCGCGGCGTTCGTGCTGGGTCTCAAGGTGGCCCGTCAACTGCTGGCCTCGGGCGAGGGTCACACTGCGGTGATCGCGATCGCGCAGAACGCCGCCGGCCAGGTTTTCGACCAGCCCGGTGTGCGCCGGAAGGCGCAATCGTCCGTACCCGGCGACGGCGCCGCGGTCGGTTTGGTCACGCTGTCGGACGAGTCGCCCATCCTCGACATCGAATGCCGCACCTACGGTGAGTACGCCGGCGACATGACGCTAGCCATAGACCCGCCCCGCAAATGGTGGCAGGCCGGGCCGGGCGAAGCCTCCATCGGGTTCACCGAAACCAAGATCAGCAAGGTGCTCGCTCGCGGCAACCGTCAGGTCCCCGAAGTGGCGCTTGCCGTGTGTGATCGAATCGGCCTGTCGTCCAAGGATATCGACCTGCTGGTCACCAATCAGCCAAACCGGGTGTTCTTGCGCAACTGGCGCGAAGCGCTCGAGGTGCCCGAGGAACGTCATCGCGACACCTTTGATGAGTGCGGCAACCTATTCGGTGCCGGAATCCCGATCAACCTGGATCGGGCCATCTCTGAGGGCCAGGTCGAGGCCGGCGATACGGTCATGATGGCAGCTTTCGCGCACGCGGGTGACTTCGCCGGCGCGGCCGCGATCCGCTGGGGCGGGCGCGACTGATGGCCCAGCCGGCGCACG
>NZ_JBATXN010000703.1:0-2211 GCF_049673265.1 Mycobacterium sp.
GTGCGGTTCGGCGCCTGCCCGGTGATCGTTGAGCGCAACGCGTCGAGCAGGACCAACAACCCGCGCCCACCTGCGTCGACCACACCGGCATCGCCCAGCACGTCAAGCTGCTCCGGCGTCTTTTCCAACGCGACCACCGCGGCGTCGCCGGCGGCGGTGATCGCCCGGGCGAACCCCTCCCCAGCCGTCTGCTCGACGGCACAGGCAGCCGCCCGCAACACCGAAACGATCGTGCCGGGGACCTCCTGGCCACCCATCGAGCTGATCACCAGGTCCACGCCGCGGCGCAACGCCGCGCCGAGCAGTGCTGCGTCGATCACCTGCAGCTCACCGCCGGACTCGGCGACCGCGCCGGCGGTGACGTCGGCGATGCCGCGCAGAATCTGCGACAAAATCACCCCTGAGTTGCCGCGCGCGCCGTTCAGCGCGCCGGCCGACAGGGCGGCGGCCACCCGGACGACGTCACCAGGACCTGCCTTGGATAAATCAACGGGGTTGGCCTCAGCCAACGCCGAGCGCATGGTGAACAGCATGTTGATGCCGGTGTCGGAATCGGCGACCGGGAACACGTTGAGCCGATTGATCTCGTCGATGTGGGTGATCAGGTCGCTAACAGCGGTGTGTGCCCAGTCACGCAGCGCGGACGCGTCCAATGGGCGATCCGGCCTAGCCAGCCCCGACCCCACCTGAGACCCACCTCCTTCGCGCCGCCATCGGTGGGCGCCAGCCTATCTATTGCAGCCGACAGCACAGGTCACATGGCACCCGGCGACTGTTAATCGTTTTGGCGGTTCTGCCCTGCGGCGGCTATTCTTGCCAGGTCGTCGGGCCACCCGTTACTGGTCGCGCCCTGCGACGATGCAGGCCTGAAGGGCCTGAGGAGGAGCAGGGCAATCAGCCCTTGGCCCCAGAGATTTGAGGAGTTTCACGTATGGCTGCCGTCTGCGATATCTGCGGGAAAGGCCCCGGCTTCGGCAAGTCGGTGTCGCACTCCCATCGCCGGACCAGCCGACGGTGGGATCCCAACATCCAGAGCGTGCGCGTTGCCAACCGCCCCGGCGGCAACAAGCACCGCATCAACGTCTGCACGTCGTGCATCAAGGCCGGGAAGGTCACCCGCGGCTAAGGCAGTTTCCAGTCGATCGGCTCGCCGCCCATTTCGGCCAACAGTTCGTTGGCGCGGCTGAACGGGCGCGAACCGAAGAATCCCCGCGACGCCGACAGCGGCGAGGGATGCGGCGATTCGATCGAGACACAGTCACCGTCCGCCAGCATCGGCTTGAGCGTCGAGGCGTCCCGCCCCCACAAGATGGCCACCATCGGTTGCCGGCGATCCACCAGAGCGCGAATCGCGCACTCGGTGACGGCCTCCCAGCCCTTGCCGCGGTGAGACGCCGGGTTGCCCGGCCGCACGGTGAGTACCCGGTTCAGCAGCAGTACCCCCCGCTCTGCCCACGGCGTGAGGTCACCACTGGACGGCATCGGGTGGCCGAGGTCTGTGGCATATTCGGCAAAAATGTTGTCCAGGCTTCGGGGCAGTGGGCGCACGCCGGCGGCTACCGAAAAGCTCAGGCCGACAGCGTGCCCGGGTGTCGGATAGGGGTCCTGTCCGACAATCAGAACTCGCACCTGCTCGAAGGGAGAAGTGAAGGCCCGCAACACATTCGGTCCAGCTGGTAGGTAGCCTCGGCCCGCTGCGATCTCCTCGCGCAGAAACTGGCCCATCTTGGCTACCTGCTCGCCGACCGGCTCCAATGCGGCCGCCCAGCCGCTCTCAACGAGTTCACGCAATGGCCGAGCGGTCACGCCAGCCCCTTCGCCAACACCACCACCGTGTCCGCACCCGCGCGGCGATCCTGGGAAATCTGCTGATACTCCGGCGATTCCGACCATGACCGGAATTCCGCATCGTCGGGAAATGACATCAACACCACCTTGTCGCGATCCCAATTGCCCTCAACGACCTCTGGGGACTCGTCGGCTGCCAGCAACGTTCCACGGTGTCGACGAAAGACGTGCATGAATCGGGCCTGGTACCGGTCGTAGGCTGCGCGGTCGGTAAACCGCAACTGGGCGATGGCGTAGACGGTCACCGGGTCACCCTACTGTCCAATTGCCCGCCTGCTCCTCGGGCCGCTACGCGGCCCGCATCGTCACCGGGCGCCGAACGATTCCCAGCCGGAGTATCCGTGCCACTCTGCGCCGTCGACG
>NZ_JBATXN010000704.1:0-2160 GCF_049673265.1 Mycobacterium sp.
GCACCGGTGACCTGACCGACGCTCTTGGTTTGCCGATCGCGGCCACCACAGCGATAGGCACGCTGGCGGCTGGTTTCGAATTCGAAATCCTCTCGACCGCGTTCAGCCAGGTTGCTGCCGACTTCTCGGGTCTGTTCTAGGAACGGCCGCGTCGAGTGAGGGGTTGATCGCCGCTTACCAAGCTGGAGCGTGACACAACCCCGCACTCGGCACAGCGCGGTGCCACCGGCTAGGGTTCCAATACGAGCTTGCCGAATATGGCCCCGTCGGCCAAGGCCTGCAGTGCGGCACGCCCTTCCGATAGCGGATAGCGCTGCGGCGGAGGCGGTTTCAAACCCAACGACACCAACTGGTTCAGCCCCCACGCGAACAGCGCCGCCGAGCCGGGCACCTGATGCAAATACTCGCCCCAGGCGACGCCGAGCACACCGACATTGCGCAACAGCAGCCGGTTGACCTTCACGGTCGGAATCGCACCCGCGGCAAACCCGATGACCAGCAGCTTGCCGTCGATGGCCAGCACCCGGACGGCATCGTCGAAAGCCGGCCCGCCGATCGGGTCGACCACGATGTCAACACCTCGACCACCGGTATGCTCCCGCACGGCCTGAGCCCAGCCGTCCGTCAAAGGCAGCACCACGTGGGCGCCCAGTGATTTCACGAAATCCGTTGCGCCCGAGCGATGCACCACCGCGATGACCTTGCCGGCGCCCATCGCACGGGCCACCTGGATCGCCGCGGTGCCCACCCCACCTGCTGACCCGAGCACCAGCACACTGTCGCCCTGGCGCATCGCGGCGCGACGAGCCAGCGCGAAGTACATGGTGTTGTAGTTCACCAGCAGCGACACTGCTTCGGCGTCGTCGAGTTCAGCCGGACTGTGGGTGACGTTGGCCAACGGCACAATCACCTGTTCGGCGAAACCGCCGAGCACGCCGAACGCCGAGACCCGGTCGCCCACTTTGAATTCCGAGTCTTCCGGGGCCCAGTGCACGACCCCGGCAGCCTCCATCCCGGGAATGAACGGCGGCGGCAGCTTGAGCTGGTATTCACCTTTACTCAGCAACAGGTCCGGAAAGCACACCCCGGCAGCCCGGACGTCGACGATAAGCGTGTCGTCGTTACCGGCTACGTCGTCCACATCGGTGTAGACGAGACCATCGGGGCCTGAAAGGTCCTGTACTACACAGGCTTTCACCGGATGGAGAAGTTAGCCTGCTTAGCGGCGGACAAGTCGTCGATCTCGCCCCAGTGCGAGGCGATGTCGTCCACCGACGGCGGCGCTTTGAAAGTGACGCCCTCATTCTGGAACAGCGCGGTGCGCTGCACCTTGCCGCCGCCGACGATGAAGATCGAACCAGTGTCGGGCACTTCCTCGGTGCACAAATACGCCACCACCGGCGCCACGAAGTCCGGTGTGAGGTTCTTCAACACCTCGGGCGGCAGGATGTCCTCCGTCATCCGGGTGGCCGCGATCGGCGCCAACGCGTTGGCCTTGATGTTGTACTTGGCGCCCTCTTGGGCCAGCGTGTTGATCATGCCGACCAAGCCCAGCTTGGCTGCGCCGTAGTTGGCCTGACCGAAGTTGCCGAACAGCCCGCTGGTGGAGGTGGCGACGACGACGCGACCGTAGCTCTGCTCGCGGAAATGCGGCCACGCTGCACGGACGACGTTATAACCGCCGTAGAGATGCACCTTGAGCACCGAATCCCAATTCTCGAACGACATCTTGTGGAAGGTGCCGTCGCGCAGGATGCCGGCGTTGCTCACCACGCCGTCGACCTTGCCGAACTCATCGAGAGCGGTCTTGACGATGCTCTCCGCCCCCTCGGGTTCGGCCACGCTGTCGTAGTTGGCCACCGCTCGTCCCCCGGCGTCCTTGATCTCCTTGACGACCTCGTCGGCCATGTTGTGTCCGGCGCCGGTACCGTCGCGGGCACCACCGAGGTCGTTGACCACCACGCTCGCGCCTTCCTTGGCGAGGGTGAGCGCGTACTCACGGCCCAAGCCACCACCGGCTCCCGTGACGACGACAACGCGATCCTGCACTCCGGGCATTACATTCCTATCTCTCGATCCTCAGTGACCAACGAATTCAAGCGGGCCGGCAGAACGCTAGAACAACCGGCGCGCCAACTTCCACGCCTTCTCTGTATACGG
>NZ_JBATXN010000705.1:0-10848 GCF_049673265.1 Mycobacterium sp.
GCCGTCCAGCCAGGAGAAATCCCAGCCGTCCACCGGCGCAGTGCCGGCCTCGGTCACCAAATCCTCGAATGTTCGCGGCATGTATGCATTGTCGATCGGGCCGGGTCTCGATCGTCATTCAGGTGACATCATCGAGCCGGAAAGGACACCACCATGCAGTACTGCCTGCTCATGCACTATCAGGAAGGCCCCGAGATCGGTCTGACCGAGGAGGACATGGCCCCGGCGCGCGCAGCGTTCGCCCGCTACGCCGACGACCTTGACGCGGCGGGTGTGCTGATCGGCACCCAGGTGCTGCAGTCGGCCGTCGCGTCGACAACGCTCACCGCGCGCAACGGCGCTCCCACGGTCCAGGACGGCCCGTTCGCCGACACCAAGGAGCGCCTCGGCGGGGTATTCGTCATCGACGTGCCCGATCTGGACGCCGCGCTGGCGTGGGCGAAGCGCTGCCCGGCCGCCGGCTGGGGGTCGATCGAGATCCGTCCAGTCGCGGTCACCTACGCCAGCGGCAAAGGCTGGTACAGCCCTGAGTGAGACGGGGGATCGGGTAGCCGAGCTGGTTCACACCAGCTACGGCCGGCTGCTGGCGGTGCTCGCCGCGCGCAACGGCGACATCGCCGCCGCCGAGGACGCCATCGCCGACGCGCTGGAGCGAGCCCTGACCCGCTGGCCGACCGAGGGGATTCCCACCAACCCGGAAGGCTGGGTGCTCACCGTGGCACGTAACCGCTTGCGCGACCACTGGAAATCGCACGCCTACCGGATGACTGACCCGCTATCCGAAATTCCATGCGATACAACTGAATTCAATGCCGAGGCCATTCCGGATCGGCGTTTGGAGCTGATGCTGGTCTGCGCTCACCCGGCGATCGCCGCCAACTGCCGCACCCCGTTGATGCTGCAGACAGTGCTCGGTGTGGACGCCGCGGCGATCGCTGAGGCGTTCGCGGTACCCCCCGCGACGATGGCCCAGCGGCTGGTACGCGCCAAACGCCGCATCCGCGACACCCGCATCCCGTTCGTTATGCCCGGCCGCGCCGACCTCAACGATCGGTTGCCCGCCGTGCTGGAGGCCGTGTACGGGGCGTATGCGATCGACTGGCATGCGGCCGGTACCGCGACCGAATCGCTGTCGGCTGAGGCGCTTCACCTTGCGCTGGTGCTCGTCGAGCTGCTTCCTGACGAACCCGAGGCGCTGGGTTTGGCGGCGCTAGTCTGCTTGTCGGAGTCACGCCGAGCAGCCCGGCGCAAAGGCGACGGTGGGTTCGTGCCGCTCGACGAACAAGACCCTGCGCTGTGGGACTCGGCGCTGATCGCCCGCGGCGAGGCGCTGCTGCGCCGGGCCCACGGCTTTGGTCGACCGGGGCGCTACCAATACGAGGCGGCGATCCAGTCGGCACACTGCAGCAGACCGGTGGACTGGCCCGCACTGCGTCGCCTGCATCGTGCTCTGTTTCAGGTTGCGCCGTCGTTGGGTGGGGCGGTCGCGCTGGCGGCCGTCGACGCCGAGATCGACGGTCCGGACGCCGGTTTGCATACTCTGGACACGATCACCGATCCGGCGGTCCAGCGGTTCCAGCCGGCCTGGACGACGCGCGCGCACCTACTGGCCCGAGCCGGGCGCGTTGACGACGCCCGATTGGCGTATCGACGGGCGATTGAGCTCACCGGCGATCGCGGCGTGGCCGACTACCTACACGACCAGCTCGACAACCTCCCCGCCCGCTAGCCGGTTGCCGACATATTGGCTGGCCGGATCTTGAACGAGATCCGAAGCTTGGTCCGGAACGTGATTCCACCGGTTTCGTCCATCGCCATGTCCTGCTCGAGGACTTCGGCGACACGGATGTCTTCGATGGTCTGCTGCGCCCGCCGCACAGCTTCGGTCGCTGCGTCCTCCCATGACGTGGGGCTCGTTCCGATGAGTTCGGTGACCCGGTACACGCTCATGCCCGCCTCCTCAGCTTGACGAACACCAACGTAGAGCACGTGGTAGAGCCTGTCTGGAAATCCCTTGTTATGCCGTGTTATCGGACGGCGCGCTGTCACTGTGGGGTTCGCCGAGCGTGTCGTCGACGCGAGAGCCAGGCCGACACAATTCGCAGCCGAAGCACGCTCGGCGAAGCATGAGTGGGTCGATCAGACGTCGGCCGTGGCGTGATCCGATGCGATGTCGGCGGCCAATGGTGAAATGGCACCGAGGATTTCGGTGATCGTCGGCTCGGGCACGCCCGCCGCCGACAACGAGTCCGTCAAGTGCCCGGCCACCAGGTTGAAGTGATCCATCGTGATTCCACGACCCTGATGGACCTGCTTCATCGATGCGCCGATGTACGGCTCGGGGCCGCCGAGTGCGGCCGCGAAGAACTCGACCTGCTTGCCCTTCAGCCGGTTCATGTTCGTTCCGGCGAAAAACCCCGCCAGGTGATCGTCGTCAAGCACACGGCAATAGAAGTCCTCGACGACGACTTCGAGGGCTTGGCGGCCACCGATCCGGTCGTAGATGGTGTCCGCCTTTGGCTTGCGGAAAGGTGAGCGGATTCGCATGCCGATAGCGGACCATCCCGCGGTTGCCCGGCAGTTAGAGCGTCATCACCGAGCGATTACCCCTCGTAACAAGCCGATTGCCAGAGAATCACCGAAAACTTCGACCGTTGTAGTGAAGACTCGGTGAGGAATCCAGGAGAGAACACCACGGGGAGCGAGAAACCTATGAATCTGGGCGATCTGACCGGTCTCGTCGAGAAGCCGTTCGCCGCCGTGTCCAACCTCGTCAACACTCCGAATTCGGCCGGCCGATACCGGCCCTTCTATCTACGTAACCTGCTCGATGCCGTGCAGGGCCGCACACTGCACGATGCCGTCGACGGCACGATCACCCTGATCACCGGCGGATCGTCGGGCATCGGCGAAGCGGCCGCCAAGAAGATCGCCGAGGCCGGCGGCGAGGTGGTGCTGGTCGCGCGAACTCAGGAAAAACTGGAAAAGGTCGCAGACGAAATCCGCAGTAGTGGCGGCACCGCGCATGTGTACCCGTGCGATCTGTCCGACATGGATGCCATCGCCGAGATGGCCGACAAGGTGCTGTCCGATCTCGGCGGCGTCGACATGCTGATCAACAACGCCGGACGATCAATTCGGCGCTCGTTGGCGCTGTCCTACGACCGCATCCACGACTATCAGCGCACGATGCAACTGAACTACCTCGGCGCGGTACAGCTCATTCTCAAATTCATTCCGGGCATGCGGGAACGGGGATTTGGGCAAATCATCAACGTGTCCTCGGTCGGCGTGCAGACCCGGGCGCCACGGTTCGGCGCATACATCGCCAGTAAGGCAGCGTTGGACAGCCTCTGCGACGCACTGCAAGCCGAAGTGGTCAGCGACGACATCAAGTTCACCACCGTGCACATGGCGCTGGTGCGCACGCCGATGATCAGCCCGACCACGATGTATGACAAGTTCCCCGCGCTCACGCCCGACCAAGCGGCCGGCGTGATCACCGACGCGATCGTGCACCGACCCCGCCGGGCCAGCTCACCGTTCGGGCAGTTCGCTGCCGTCGCGGACGCTCTCAACCCGGCCGTCATGGACCGGGTGCGCAACCGCGCATTCAGCATGTTCAGTGACTCGTCGGCGGCCAAAGGAGGCGAATCCGACAGTCGCACAGACGAATTCGATTCAAGAAGCGAAACGTTCGTGCGGGCAACCCGCGGAATCCACTGGTAGGAAACAGGTGAGCAATCGATGAGCCTTCCGAAACCAAGCAACCAGGCCGCCGTCTTCATCACCGGCGCCTCGTCGGGCATCGGCACCGAGCTGGCCGGCGGTCTGGCCCGGCGCGGTTACCCGCTGGTGCTGGTCGCTCGCCGGCGGGAACGCCTCGACGACCTCGCCGGTGAGCTGCACACGCAATACTCGGTGGATGTCGACGTGATGCCACTCGACCTGTCCGACACCGGGTCCCGGGAAAAGCTGGCTGAGCGGTTGCGCAGCGAACCGGTAGCTGGTTTGTGCAACAGCGCCGGCTTCGGCACCAGCGGGGTGTTCCACACGTTGCCGCTTGAGCGGGAATCCGAACAAGTCACGCTCAACGCGCTCGCGCTGATGGAGCTCACCCATGCGGCGCTGCCCGGGATGGTCGATCGCGGCGCCGGGGCGGTGCTCAATATCGCCTCGATCGCAGCGTTCCAGCCGTTGCCGGGCATGGCGGTCTATTCGGCCACCAAGGCCTTCGTGCAGACCTTCTCCGAAGCCGTCCACGAGGGGCTGCACGGCACGGGCGTTTCGTGCACGGTGTTGTGTCCGGGCCCGGTGCCGACGGAGTGGGCGCAGATCGCCGACGCAGAACACGTCAACATCGGGTTCGCGCAGGTCTCGCCGCATGACGTCGCCGAAGCCGCGATTGCGGGGATGGTTGACGGTAAACGCAGCGTGGTGCCTGGGTTGGTGCCGAAGGTGGCCAGCCTCGGCGGTCGGTTCACCCCGCGCAGTGTGCTGCTGCCCGCCCTGCGGATTGGCCGAAAATTACGCGGCTAGGCGCGAAAGGCCCGCTGTGCCGAAGACCCGCCGATCGGGCAAATTGCCGGTAACCTAGCCGGATGTCGCGGGGGGCGCAGGCAGCCACCATGCCCGAAGCCAACGGCCTGTTCGGCCGGGTAGGCACCTTCGTGGTGCGCTGGCCATGGGTCGTGATCGGGTTCTGGGTCGCGCTCGCCGCCGTACTGTCGGTGACGCTTCCACCGCTGACGAAAATGGCTAACGAGCGGCCGGTCGCCATCCTGCCGTCCGACGCCCCGGTGCTGGTCACGACAAGACAGATATCCGAGGCGTTTCACCAGTCGGGGTCGGAGAACGAGAACGTCCTTTTGGTGGTCCTGACCGACGATGCGGGATTGGACCCCTCCGACGAGGCCACCTATCGCGCACTGGCCGACAACCTGCGGCCGGACACTCGAGACATCGTCATGATCCAGGATTTTGTCACCACTCCGGCCCTGCGCGAGGCCATGACCAGCAAGGATCACAAAGCCTGGTACCTGCCAATGGTCATCTCCGGCGCCGTGGGTTCACCGGTCTTGCACGCGGCCTTCGGCCGGGTCGCCGACATCGTCAAACACACCGTCGCGGGGTCCACGCTGACGGCAAACCTGACCGGCCCCGCAGCCAGCGGCGATGACCTCATGTACATCGGTATTCGCGATATGCATGTGATCGAGGCCGCCGTCGTGCTCATGGTCTTGACCATCTTGTTCGTCATTTATCGAAATCCGGTCACCATGATGTTGCCGCTGATAACGATCGGCGTATCGGTGATGACCGCGCAGGCCATTGTGGCTGGCATCGCCGAACTCGGTTTAGGCGTTACCACTCAGACGATTACGTTGATGACGACGATGATGGCGGGCGCTGGCATTGATTACGCCGTGTTCCTCATCAGCCGTTACCACGACTTTGTGCGGCTCGGCGTGCCGTCGAATCAAGCAGTCGTGGGGGCGTTGACGTCTATCGGCAAAGTGATCGCCGGTTCCGCGGCCACGGTGTCGATCACCTTTCTTGGGATGAGCTTCACCCATTTGGGAGCCTTCAGGACAATCGGTCCGGCGCTGGCGATTTCCATTGCGGTGGCGCTGCTGGCCGCCCTGACTTTCCTTCCGGCACTGCTGGTCCTCGCCGGGCCGCGCGGTTGGATCAAGCCACGCCGCGACCTCACCGCCCACTTTTGGCGGCGCTTGGGGGAACGCATCGTGCACCGGCCCGTGGCCCATCTGATCGCCAGCCTGACAGTGCTGGTCGTTCTGGCCGGCTGCGCGACGTTGGCCCACTACAACTACGACGACAGCAAAACACTTCCCAAGTCTGTCGAGAGCGCCGTCGGATATGCCACGCTGGCCCGACATTTCCCGTTGAACGCCACCATCCCTGAGTACCTTGTCGTCCAATCCCGACGCGACCTGCGCGACCCAGCAGCCCTCGCCGACCTGAAGCAGATGGAACAACGGGTAAAGCAACTCCCCGATATCGCGACGATCCGAGGAGCCCCACCTCCCACCGGAAACTCGAAAGGCCAAACGTCCGCGGTTGGCGGCGCAGCCAACGGCGCGTCCAACGGTTCCGCTTTTGCGGGCAATACGGACGCCGACTCAGACGGCGGCGGAGTTGACGCGTTCCCCAACGTCGCCGGCATGCTCTACCCGCTGACCAATACCGAGAGCGGATCGCCCGACGATGGCGAACAAGGCAAACCGGCCGACGAAGCCGAGGACGCCGCCATGTTCGTCAGCACCGTGCGTGCACTCGGCTTCGCCCTGAACCTCGACGTCGCAGAGATCGCCAATACCCTCAATGCCGCGCCGGTGACGGTGCTGGACGTCGGTGCTACCACCGCGAGCGATGGCGGCGCGCTGCAGAAGATCGGTGGTTTTGCTGACAAGCTGCAGTCCCTGCCAGATGCGAAGACCATCGAGTTGGCAGCGCGGAATATGCGTCAAGTACTCGATGACGCCGCAAACGACCTGCGAGCAATGGGCATCGGCGATCCCACCGACCCCAAGGACCGCCAACCCGACCCGCAGCGCGACGCGCACACGTACTCCGAAGCCATTCGGCAACTCATCGACGGTGTCAAGGCGCTGGTCCACCAAACCACACATATAGCCGGAGGATTGACCAGTGCGCTGACGTCGTTCATCTCGCCTGACGGGCACACGGCGCGGTACTTGGTACAAACGAAACTCAACCCCTTCGGCACCGATGGCATGAATCAGATCCATAAGATCGTCGATGCAGCTCGGGGACCTCATCCAAATGCCACGCTTGCCAACGCCTCGATATCAGTATCGGGAGTCACCGCGATGCTGCGAGATACGCGTGCTTATTACAACCAGGACATCCGGCTCATCATCGGCATGACCATTCTGATTGTTTTCCTGATTTTGGTCGCGATCCTGCGTGCCATTGTCGCGCCGCTATACCTGATCGCTTCGGTGGTCGTCTCCTACTTGTCGGCACTTGGTCTGGGCGTCATCGTCTTTCAATTCATCCTCCACCAGCAATTGACATGGAGCGGTCCGGGACTGACGTTCATCGTGTTGGTCGCAATGGGCGCCGATTACAACTTGCTGCTCATCTCGAGACTTCGCGATGAGTCTCCACACGGTATCCGCTCCGGGGTTATCCACACGGTGGGCTCGACGGGTGGTGTGATCACTGCCGCGGGCGTCATTTTCGCCGCCTCGATGTTCGGGATGCTGTTCGCCAGCATCAACACCTTGGTGCAGGCAGGTTTCATTATCGGGACCGGGCTTCTGCTGGATACCTTCCTGGTGCGCACCATCACCGTGCCCGCCATCGCCGTGCTGGTCGGACAGGCGAACTGGTGGCCGTCGCGGTTACCGCCGCGCTCAGAACAGACACCAACGACCGATTCCGGACCAGCCTCCGACGCGCCGGACGACTCCGCGCAGCTTCAGGGTGCGGGTGCGGGCCGGCAGGAGAAGCAGGCCGACATCGCTGGTGGCACCGATTCAGAGATCGTCGCGCTTCGCTCGTGAGTTGGCAGCACAGCAAGACACACTCTGCGACACGCCGGAGATGCGTCGGTGCACGGCCATAGACTGGCGTCCCTATGAACCCTTCGTTCGTGCACCTGCACAACCACACCGAGTACTCGATGTTGGACGGTGCCGCGAAGATCGCGCCGATGCTGGCCGAGGCGCAGCGGCTGGAGATGTCCGCGATCGGGATGACCGACCACGGCAACATGTTCGGTGCCAGCGAGTTCTACAACGCGGCAACGGCGGCCGATATCAAACCGATCATCGGCGTCGAGGCGTACGTCGCTCCCGGCACCCGTTTTGACACCCGCCGAATCCTGTGGGGCGACCCGGGGCAGAAGAGCGACGACGTGTCCGGCAGCGGCTCCTACACCCACCTGACGATGGTCGCCGAGAACGCCACCGGTCTGCGAAACCTGTTCAAGCTGTCGTCGCTGGCGTCCTTCGAGGGCCAGCTCGGCAAGTGGTCGAGAATGGATGCCGAGCTGATCGCCGAGCACGCGGCCGGCATCATCGGCACCACCGGCTGCCCCTCCGGCGAGGTGCAGACCCGGCTGCGGCTCGGGCAGCGCCGCGAAGCGCTCGAGTCCGCCGCCAAGTGGCGGGAGATCTTCGGGGCGGAAAACTACTTCCTGGAGTTGATGGACCACGGGCTCGACATCGAACGCCGAGTCCGCGAGGGGCTGCTGGAAATCGGTCGCACGCTGAACATCCCGCCGCTGGCCACCAACGACTGCCACTACGTCACCCGCGACGCCGCGCACAACCACGAGGCGCTGCTATGTGTGCAGACCGGCAAGACGTTGTCGGACCCGAACCGGTTCAAGTTCGACGGTGACGGCTACTACCTGAAGTCCGCGGCGGAGATGCGCGCGATTTGGGATGGCCAGGTTGCCGGGGCCTGCGATGCCACCCTGCTGATCGGCGAGCGGGTGAGCTCCTATGCCGAGGTATGGACGCCGCGCGACCGGATGCCGATCTTCCCGGTGCCCGACGGGCACGACCAGGCGTCCTGGCTGCGCCACGAGGTCGACGCCGGCCTGCGCCGGCGGTTCGGCGCCGACATGCCCGACGGCTACGCGCAGCGGGCCGCATACGAGATCGAAGTCATCTGCGACAAGGGTTTTCCGTCCTACTTCCTGATCGTCGCCGACCTGATCAACTACGCGCGGTCGGTCGACATCCGCGTCGGCCCGGGCCGCGGCTCGGCCGCCGGGTCGCTGGTGGCCTATGCACTGGGCATCACCGACATCGACCCGATCCCGCATGGTCTGCTGTTCGAGCGGTTCCTCAACCCAGAGCGCACCTCGATGCCCGACATCGACATCGACTTCGACGACCGACGCCGCGGCGAAATGGTGCGCTACGCCGCCGAGAAGTGGGGACACGACCGCGTTGCCCAGGTGATCACCTTCGGCACGATCAAAACCAAAGCGGCGCTGAAGGACTCGGCCCGAATCCACTACGGGCAGCCCGGTTTCGCGATCGCCGACCGGATCACCAAGGCGTTGCCGCCGGCGATCATGGCCAAAGACATCCCGTTGTCGGGCATCACCGACCCCAACCACGAGCGCTACAAGGAAGCCGCCGAGGTTCGCGGTCTGATCGACACCGATCCCGATGTGCGAACGATCTACCAAACCGCGCGCGGCCTGGAAGGGCTGATCCGCAACGCCGGCGTGCACGCCTGCGCGGTGATCATGAGCAGTGAGCCGCTGACCGAGGCGATCCCACTGTGGAAGCGGCCGCAAGACGGCGCGATCATCACCGGTTGGGATTACCCGTCGTGCGAGGCCATCGGTCTGTTGAAGATGGACTTCCTCGGGCTGCGCAACCTGACGATCATCGGCGACGCGATCGAGAACATCAAAGCCAACCGGGGAGTCGACCTGGACCTTGAGTCCGTGCCGCTAGACGACCCCGCCACCTTCGCGCTGCTCGGACGTGGCGACACGCTGGGGGTGTTCCAACTCGACGGCGGGCCGATGCGCGACTTGCTACGCCGCATGCAGCCCACCGGCTTCGAAGACGTCGTCGCGGTGATCGCGCTGTACCGGCCCGGCCCGATGGGGATGAACGCCCACAACGATTACGCCGACCGCAAGAACAACAAGCAGGCGATCAAGCCCATTCATCCCGAGCTCGAGGAACCGCTGCGCGACATCCTCGCCGAGACTTACGGCCTGATCGTGTATCAGGAGCAGATCATGCGCATCGCGCAGAAGGTGGCCGGCTATTCGTTGGCCCGAGCCGACATTCTGCGCAAGGCGATGGGCAAAAAGAAGCGCGAAGTGCTGGAAAAGGAATTCGAAGGCTTCTCAGAAGGCATGCAGGCCAACGGGTTCTCGGCCAAGGCCATCAAAGCGTTGTGGGACACCATCCTTCCGTTCGCCGACTACGCGTTCAACAAGTCGCACGCCGCCGGGTACGGCATGGTGTCGTATTGGACGGCCTATCTGAAGGCGAACTACCCGGCCGAATACATGGCGGGTCTGCTGACCTCGGTCGGCGACGACAAGGACAAGGCCGCCGTCTATCTGGCCGACTGCCGCAAACTGGGCATCACGGTGCTGCCGCCGGACGTCAACGAGTCCGGGTTGAACTTCGCCTCGGTCGGCACCGACATCCGCTACGGGTTGGGTGCGGTGCGCAACGTCGGCGCGAATGTGGTTGCCTCGCTGATCAATACCCGTAGTGGCAAGGGTAAGTTCACCGACTTCTCCGACTACCTCAACAAGGTCGACATCGCGGCGTGCAACAAGAAGGTCACCGAGTCGTTAATCAAAGCCGGCGCATTCGACTCGCTGAAGCACCCCCGTAAAGGGCTGTTCCTGGTGCACACCGACGCGGTGGACTCGGTGCTGGGCACCAAAAAGGCCGAAGCGATGGGACAGTTCGACCTGTTCGGCGGTGACCCGAACGACGGCGGAGCGGCCGCCGATGCAGTGTTCACCATCAGGATTCCCGACGAGGAATGGGACGACAAGCACAAGCTGGCGCTGGAGCGCGAGATGCTGGGCCTGTATGTGTCCGGGCATCCGCTCAACGGGGTCGCGCACCTGCTGGCCACCCAGGTCGACACCGCGATCCCGGCAATCCTCGACGGCGACGTCGCCAACGAGACCATGGTGAAAGTCGGTGGCATCCTCGCGTCGGTGAACCGGCGGGTGAACAAGAACGGAATGCCTTGGGCATCAGCCCAACTGGAGGACCTTACCGGTGGCATCGAGGTGATGTTCTTTCCGCACACCTACTCTGCTTTCGGCGCCGACGTCATCGACGACACCGTGGT
>NZ_JBATXN010000706.1:0-3290 GCF_049673265.1 Mycobacterium sp.
GGGTGGAGTGCACTCATCCATGGTGCCCGTCGCTGCCCTGGCGGAGCGCTGAGGGTCGGGCCGAACCTCACCGGCCCCAGGAGCCTCTCCGGCCGCTGAGTCAGTGATCACTGTCTTTTCATTTCGACGCCAGGGGTGATATCACCGTGCTGGGCGATATCGCATGTGCATCACTTTTGAAAAACGGGTGGCACCCACCTGACGGTGCTGCTGTGGCTGTTGTTAGCCCTGCGGTCGCTTACCGGCCGCCACCTCGCCGGGATATTCGTCGTAGAACGGCACATAACCCTCGTCGCGGCCGGCCAACACGTACAGCGGGTCCTCGATGTCGGGGCCGTAACCCTGCTCGCGCAGATCCACCTTGCGGCTCTTGAACGTGGTGGTGTGCTCTATCGACTCGACCACTCGTACAAACAGCGGCAGTGCGTATCCCGGCAGCTGGTCGTACACGGTGTGGGCAACGGCCTTCCCGTCGAACTCGACGCCGTCGCGGAGCTTGACCGCGGCCATCCCGGCGCGCCCGCCGGTGCGGGGAATCTCCACACCGAACACAGCACACTCCTCGACGGACTTGTCGGCGGCCAGCGCGCGTTCCACTTGCGTCGTCGCGACGTTCTCGCCCTTCCAGCGGAAGGTATCGCCGAGCCGATCGACAAACGCGGCATGACCCATGCCCTGCGGGCTCATCACGTCACCGGTGTTGAACCAGCAGTCGCCCTCGCGAAAGGCGTTGCGCACCAACTTCTTTTCACTCGCGCTGGGATCGGTGTAACCGTCAAACGGTTGCAGGCGGTTCACCGGGCTGATTAACAGGCCCGGCTCGCCAGCGGGCACCCGCTGCACCCGGCCATTCTCACCGCGCAGCGGCTCGCCGGTGTCGGGGTCGTACTGCACGTAGGCCAGCGGCATCGGCGCAATGCCCGTCGATCGGGGGACATTGAAGATGTTGATGAACGCGGTGTTGCCCTCACTGGCCGCGTAGAACTCGCAAACCCGCTCGATACCGAACCGGGCCGTGAACTCGTCCCAAATCTCCGGACGCAACCCGTTGCCGGCAATCACCCGCACTTTGTGGGCGCGATCGGTCGGCTTGGCCGGCTGGTTGAGCAGATAGCGGCACACCTCGCCGATATAGATGAATGCCGTTGCGTCGCTGGCGATCACCTCGTCCCAAAACCGCGACGCCGAAAAGGACTTGCCCAGGGCCAGGGTTGCCCCCGAGTTGATCACCGATCCGACCGCAACGGTCAACGCATTGTTGTGGTACAGCGGCAGGCAGCTGTACAACGTATCGGAACCCCTCAGCCGCAAGCCCAGCCCGCCGAACGCCGCCAAAGCCGACAACCACCGACGATGCGTCATCACGCTGGCCTTGGGATGCCCCGTCGTGCCCGAAGTGAAGATGTAGAACGCGGTGTCCTTGGCCAGCACCGCCGACGCCGACGCCGGGTTGGTCGTGGGCGCGGTGGCTGCCAGGCGCTCCATCTCCTCGATCGTCGTCGGCGCAATGCCGGCGCCGCCGCATTCGTCTACCGCGTCGATCAGGTCGGATTCAATGACGAGCACTTTGGCGTCCAGCAAGCCCAGGCTGTGCGCCAGCACCTCGCCGCGCTGGTGGTAGTTGAGCATCCCCGCGATCGCGCCGCATTTGACCACGGCCAGCATCATCAGCACCGCATTCGGTGAGTTTCGCAGCATCACCCCGACGACGTCGCCGCGACCGACGCCGCGGGCCGCCAGCGCCGCGGCGTAGCGGTTGGCGGTCGCATTGGCCTCGCGATAGGTCAACTGCTGCTCGCCGAACCGAAGGAACACCCGGTCGCCGTACCGGGCAGCGCGTTCCTGGAACACTTTGCCGATCGACGTCTTGGAGGTCGGACGGGCCAACAGCCCGGTGAGCACGCCGCGGACCATCACCGGAACGTCGGCTAACACCCCGGGCACCCGGGTGGCGATATCGACCAACCCGACGGAGGAGCGGGTACCGGAGTCGTGTTCAGACACTGTTATCCCTCGCTTTGCTGAACCGCTGTATGCGCGGCCAGCCTAATCCGTAACGGCTCACTAACTCATTCGGGTGCGCAGGCGGCGAGTGCGTCACCCACCTCGTCGACGACCACCAGCCGGTCCAATGCGGCTTGCGCGACATATCCGCTGTCGACCAGTCCGTAAAGCCATGCACGCAACCCGTCGAAGTGTCCCGCCGGATCGAGCATCACGACCGGCTTGCCGTGCATACCCAGATACCCGCCGGTCCAGGCCTCAAACAGCTCTTCCAGCGTGCCGATGCCGCCCGGCAGCGCGATGAACGCATCGGCGCGCTCTTCCATGATCTGTTTGCGCTCCCGCATGGTGTCGGTGACGATCAGCTCGTCAGCGTCGGTGTCAGCGACTTCGCGGCGCAGCAGCATCTTGGGGATGACGCCAACGGTCCAGGCGCCGCGGGCCCGCGCGGCGGTGGCCAACGCGCCCATCGCCGAGACGTTGCCACCGCCCCAAACCAGAGTCCCGCCGCGGTCGGCGATCGCCTCGCCGAGTTCGGCGGCCAGCGCCAGCAACTCAGGATGGGTTGGCCCGGACGCTCAGTACACACAAACCGCCCACTGGCTTTTTGAGGGCACAGTCGAAACCGTAGTAGACGATGTACCAGACCGCCTTGCCGATAAAATCCGGCGGTGCCGACTGCTTGGGTTGCCGCGCCGCCCGACGCCATGCTGAACCGGGTCGCGGACGCATTGGGCGACTCCCAGCGGTCCGGCGCGGTGCTGGTCGGGACCGACGGTGTCGGCAAGACGCTGCTCGCCCGCGCTGCCGCCAAGAGGTTCGCCGCGGATAAGCCTTCGACGAGCGTCCGGTGGGTGGTGGGCACCGCGACCGAGCAGATCGTTCCCTTCGGTGCGTTCGGCGACTTACTGCAGATCACTGACATCGCCGGGACCGGCAGGCCCGCCGACTTCCTGCGCGCGGCCGCCCATTCGCTGATCAGCGACGGCGATGAGCTGTTGTTCGTGATTGACGACGCACACCACCTGGATCACCTGTCAGCCACCTTGGTGTACCAGCTGGCACTGAGCCGCTCGGCGCAGCTGGTCGTCACGGTCCGCGCCGGCGCCGAGCTGCCCGATGCGATCGCGGCGCTGCCGGCCGATGAGCTGCTGGACCTGGTCGAGGTCGAGCCGCTGGATAGGGCGGCGACCGCGGCGGTGCTGGAATCGGCGCTGGGCGCGTCGCCGGATCCGGCGGAGATCGACGAGGTGTTCAACCGCAGCCACGGCAACCCGCTGCATCTG
>NZ_JBATXN010000707.1:0-6425 GCF_049673265.1 Mycobacterium sp.
GCGCGGCTCAACCCGTCTTCCCACGCCGGCAACCACTCGGCGCGGCTGGATAGCCCGGCGTGGGCGACGATCGCACCGGCGGCGTTGAGCACGACGGCGTCGCGCACCGGGCCTTTCGCGCCGGCCAGCACCGAGCGGGCCTCCGCCGCATTGGCCGTCGCATCACCACCGAGTAAGTCGTCCAGCTCGGCGCGAGCGAACCCGAACCCGGCCGGGTCGAATGTCAGCTTCTCCACGGTGCCCGCCTGCACCCGCCAGATCGTGCTGGTCGTGGTGGTAGTGAGCTCGTCGAGGCCGTCGTCGCCGTGTACTACCAACACGCTGGACGCGCGCGCGGCGAAAACCCCCGCCACCACCTCGGCCTGGTCGGCGAACGCACAGCCGATCAGCCCGGCTCGAGGCCGTCCCGGATTGGTCAGTGGCCCAAGCAAATTGAACACAGTCGGCACGCCAACCTCGCGCCGAACCACCGATGCGTGCCGGTACGACGGATGGAACTGCGGCGCGAAGCAAAACCCGATCCCGATTTCGAGGACGCTACGTGCGACGTCATCGGGGTCCAGGTCGATACGCACCCCCAGCGCCTCGAGGGTGTCGGCACCGCCGGCCAGCGAGGACGCCGCACGGTTGCCGTGCTTGACCACCGGCACGCCGGCCGCCGCCACCACGATCGCCGCCATGGTGGACAAATTGAAGGTGTTGACCCCGTCTCCGCCGGTGCCGACCACATCGACGGTGTCGGTTCCGATCTGGTCGGTGGGCAGTCGAAGTCCGTGCGCAAGCATCACGTCGGCCAGCTCGGTGACCTCCGCGGCCGTCGGAAGTTTCATTTTCAGCGCCACGGCGAACGCTGCGATCTGGGCCGGTGTCGCAGACCCGGTCATGATCTGCTCCATGGCCCACCCGGCTTGGCCGCGTGGCAGGTTCTGGCCCTCGGTCAAGTCCGTGAGGATCCCCGGCCACGACGGCGCCTCGTCCGGGGGGCGCTGGGATGACCCGGATGCTGACACCGCCACAACGAAAATGGTCCCACGGGTAATGGGTGCCACCAATTGCCGCCCCGGGTGGAGATCGACAACTACAAAGCGTCATACTTGCGGATGTGACGAGTGCGGTAGGGACCTCGGGTACTGCAATCACGGCGCGCGTACATTCGCTTAACCGCCCCAATATGGTCAGTGTCGGCACCATAGTCTGGCTTTCCAGTGAATTGATGTTCTTTGCTGGGCTGTTTGCGATGTACTTCACCGCCCGCGCTCAGGCCGGCGGGAACTGGCCGCCGCCGCCTACCGAGCTGAACCTGTATCAAGCGGTCCCGGTCACGCTGGTGCTGATCGGCTCGTCGTTCACTTGCCAGATGGGGGTTTTCGCGGCCGAGCGCGGCGACGTCTTCGGGCTGCGTCGCTGGTATTTGGTCACCTTTGCGATGGGGTTGTTCTTCGTCCTGGGTCAGGCCTACGAGTACCACCACCTGATGAGCCACGGAACAACGATTCCCAGCAGCGCCTACGGCAGCGTCTTCTACTTGGCCACCGGCTTCCACGGGCTACACGTCATCGGCGGGCTGATCGCCTTCATTTTCCTGCTGGCCCGTACCACGATGAGCAAGTTCACCCCGGCTCAGGCGACCGCGTCGATCGTCGTTTCCTATTACTGGCACTTCGTCGACATCGTTTGGATCGCCCTGTTCGCCACGATTTATTTCATCCGATGAGCGGCGCGCGCAAGGACAGGAGTGCTCGGTTGAAGAGACTGGGGTTGACCCGATCGCTTAGTGATCGGTCGCGACGTCGCCTGCGTCGCCGGTTATCCGCGGGACTGCTGCTGGTGGTGGCACTTGCGGCGGCCGGCGGACTTGCTGCGGTCTTTACCCCCACCCCACAACTGGCTGTCGCTGACGAGTCGTCCTCGGCGTTGTTGCGGACCGGCAAGCAGCTTTTCGACACCTCGTGCGTGACCTGCCACGGCGCCAATCTGCAAGGCGTACCCGATCGCGGGCCGAGTTTGATCGGCGTCGGCGAGGCCGCGGTCTATTTCCAGGTATCCAGCGGCCGGATGCCCGCGGTACGCGGTGAGGCTCAGGCCACCCGCAAAGACCCGATCTTCGATGAACACCAAGTTGACGCGTTGGGCGCGTGGGTGGAAGCCAACGGTGGCGGGCCCACCGTGTTGCGCAACGCCGACGGCACTATCGCGATGCAGTCGCTGCGCGGCAACGACATTGGACGCGGCGGCGATCTGTTCCGGTTGAACTGCTCCTCGTGTCACAACTTCACCGGCAAGGGCGGCGCGCTGTCGTCGGGCAAGTTCGCGCCCGACCTGGAACCGGCCAACGAGCAGCAGATCCTCACCGCGATGCTGACCGGTCCGCAGAACATGCCGAAGTTCTCCGACCGTCAGATCTCCTTCGATGCCAAAAAAGACATCATCGCCTACGTGAAATCCGTTACCGAGGAACGGAGTCCGGGCGGTAACGGCCTGGGGGGCTTCGGGCCCGCCCCGGAGGGCATGGCGATGTGGATCATCGGGATGGTCGCCGTCATCGGAGCCGCGCTCTGGATTGGGGCACGATCATGACCGACGGCGGCAAGGGCACCGACGTACCTGGCCAGAAGGACGCTGGGGATCAGCCCACTGATGCCGAGCTGAACGCGATGTCGCGCGAGGAACTCGTCGATCTCGGCGGCCGGCTCGACGGTGTAGAAACCGTCTTCAAGGAGCCGCGCTGGCCGGTAGCCGGCACCAAGGCCGAAAAGCGCGCTGAACGCCAGGTGGCGATCTGGCTTTTGCTGGGTGGGTTCTTCGGGTTCGCGCTGCTGTTGGTTTTCTTGTTTTGGCCGTGGGAGTACAAGCCGCACGGATCTCATGGCAGCTTCGTCTACTCGCTGACCACCCCGCTGTATGGCCTGACATTCGGAATGTCCGTGCTGTGCATCGCGGTCGGCGCGGTGCTTTTCCAGAAAAAGTTCATCCCCGAAGAGATTTCGATTCAGGACCGCCACGACGGCGCCGGCTCCGGCTCCCCGGAAATCCACCGCAAGACCGTGGTCGCCAACCTGACCGACGCATTCGAGGGTTCGACGCTACGGCGCCGCAAACTGATCGGCCTATCGCTGGGCGCCGGGCTCGGCGCGTTCGGACTCGGCACTCTGGTCGCATTTGCCGGCGGCCTGATCAAAAACCCGTGGAAGCCGGTGGTTCAGACCGCTGACGGCAAAAAAGCCGTGCTGTGGACCTCCGGCTGGACACCAAAATTCCACGGCGAGACCATCTTCGTGGCGCGGGCCACCGGCGAACACCTGGGCGCGCCGTTCGTCAAGATGCGGCCCGAGGACATCGAGGCCGGCGGCATGGAGACCGTTTTCCCGTGGCGGGAGTCCGACGGCGACGGCACCACGCCGGAGTCACACGAAAAGCTGACAGCGATCATGACTGCCGTTCGCAATCCGGTGATGCTGATCCGCATCAAGCCCACCGACATGTCGCGGGTGGTGAAGCGCAAAGGCCAGGAGAGCTTCAACTTCGGCGAGCTGTTCGCCTTCACCAAGGTCTGCTCGCATTTAGGTTGCCCCTCATCGCTTTACGAGCAGCAGTCCTATCGGATCCTGTGCCCATGCCATCAGTCGCAGTTCGACGCGCTGCATTACGCCAAACCGATTTTCGGGCCGGCCGCGCGCGCGTTGGCACAACTGCCCCTCACCATTGACGCCGACGGGTATTTAGTCGCCAACGGCGACTTCATCGAGCCTGTCGGACCGGCATTTTGGGAGCGCACAACAACATGAGTCCAAAACTGAGTCCCCCGAAGATCGGCGATGTCCTGGCCCGTCAAGGCGAGGACATCGACTCGCGCTATCACCCGTCGGCTGCAGTTCGCCGCCAACTCAACAAGGTCTTCCCGACGCACTGGTCGTTCCTACTCGGCGAGATCGCGATGTACAGCTTCATCGTCCTGCTGTTGACCGGTGTCTACCTGACGCTGTTCTTCGACCCCTCCATGAACGACGTCACCTACAACGGCGTCTATCAGCCGCTGCGCGGGGTGGAGATGTCCAAGGCGTACGCGTCCACGCTCGACATCAGCTTCGAGATCCGCGGTGGCCTGTTCGTTCGCCAGGTCCATCACTGGGCCGCGCTGATGTTCTCCGCGGCGATCATGGTTCACCTGGCTCGAATCTTCTTCACCGGAGCGTTTCGCCGGCCCCGCGAGGCCAACTGGGTCATTGGCTCACTGCTGCTGATCCTGTCCATGTTCGAGGGCTACTTCGGCTACTCGCTGCCCGACGACCTGCTGTCCGGCATCGGGCTGCGCGCCGCCCTATCCTCAATCACGTTGGGAATGCCGGTAATCGGTACCTGGCTGCACTGGGCCCTGTTCGGCGGTGACTTCCCTTGCGGCGGTGTTGGAAACGACTGCACCGCGGCGGGCTACATCATCCCGCGCCTGTACGCCCTGCACATCCTGCTGATACCGGGAATCATCCTGGCGCTGATCGGCGCGCATCTGGCATTCGTTTGGTTCCAGAAGCACACCCAGTTCCCCGGGCCGGGCCGCACCGAGCACAATGTCGTCGGCGTGCGGGTGATGCCGATCTTCGCGGTCAAATCCGGTGCCTTTTTCGCACTGTGCACCGGGATCCTCGGCCTGATGGGCGGCCTGCTGCAGATCAATCCGATCTGGAATCTCGGCCCCTACAAGCCATCCCAAGTCTCGGCGGGTAGCCAGCCGGACTTCTACATGATGTGGACCGAAGGTCTGGCCCGTATCTGGCCGGCCTGGGAGTTCTATATTGGCCACCACACGATTCCCGCGGTGGTCTGGGTCGGGATCATCATGGGGCTGGTGTTCGCGCTACTGACCATCTATCCGTTCCTGGAGAAGCGGTTCACCGGCGATCGCGCCCACCACAACCTGCTGCAGCGCCCGCGAGATGTGCCGGTGCGCACCGCGATTGGAGCCATGGCGATCGCGTTCTACATGGTGCTCACGCTGAGCGCAATGAACGACGTCATCGCGTTGAAATTCCATATCTCACTGAACGCGACGACCTGGATCGGGCGTATTGGCATGGTCGTGCTGCCGCCGATCGTCTACTTCATCACCTATCGATGGGCCATCGGGCTACAGCGCAGCGACCGCACGGTGCTTGAGCACGGCATCGAGACCGGCATCATCAAGCGCTTGCCGCACGGCGCCTACATCGAATTGCACCAGCCGCTTGGCCCTGTCGACGACCACGGCCACCCGTTGCCGCTGGAGTACCAGGGCGCCCCGGTGCCCACCAAGATGAACCGGCTGGGGTCGGCCGGCTCGCCAGGCTCCGGCAGCTTCCTATTCGCCGATCCGGTCTCCGAAGACGCCGCACTCGCCGAGGCCAGCCACGCCGCCGAACAGCGCGCCCTCACCGCACTGCGGGAGCACCAAGACGGCAGTAACGGCTCATCGAACGGCCAGAACGGCCACCACTAGCGGGATCTCACGCGGCCAGCGTGCGGCGCAGCTGCCGCACCTGGCGCCACGGAACCAACGGCATGACCAGCGTGACGAAGCCGGCAATCCCGTAGCTGGTCCACGAGATGGCGTCGTGGCCGATCGCCATCAAGTAGGTTGCCGCCGCGACCGCGAGCAGCGCCGCGCCCATCGCGGCCATCAATGCCGCGGTGCCGCGCAACCAGATCCGGTCCACCGCCGCGTCGGACAATGCCGGCCGTAACGTGGTCGACCGCTCGGTACGGCCCGGGTGGGTGATGGTCCGCGCGGGCGCATTCCCGGACCGGATCGGCCGCCCACTCACTGTGCGCGCCGACGTCCCGGCCGATCGTGCGACTGGCCTGTCCCGAGTAGTGCGCCTGGCGCGCAACAACATTGGGATCGCCGCAAGGATGACCAGCGCAGAGATAACGATGATCGCGTAGAGCACCGATGACGCGTGCGGATTCCCTTTGGCAGCGTGGAAGCCGCGGCCGAGGTCCATCAGCGCGACGATGGCCGCAACGCTCATCCCCACCAATGCCAGCCAGACGGTGGCACACACTCCCACCAGGATCCGATCGCCGGTATCCGGCGCGACCCTGCTCCACGGACCCCAGGCTCCGGAGTACCTGTCGGCCATTAGCAGCTCGCTTGCGGTTGGTTGTTCTCGTTCGACGACAACACCGTTCCATCGCTGGCGGTGATCTTGCAGTTGAGCTTGCTCAGTCGCAGCAAGCTCGTCGCCTCAATCGAACCGACGTCAGACTGCGATATCGGGGTGAGCGTGATCGTCCACGGGATGTAGACGTTGGGCAGCGTCCGTCGCATTCCAGAGGCATCGGTGTAGGTGATCGTGATCTGGTCGAACGGCGCCTTGGTGCCGGTCACCGAATACGTGTACTGCTTGGGCCCGGCCGGGGCCGGCGGCGGGGCGGGCGCCGGCGGCGCGGGA
>NZ_JBATXN010000708.1:0-19268 GCF_049673265.1 Mycobacterium sp.
TGGCTGACCGGTGAGGTGCTCGACCTCAACGGCGGCGCACACATGAAGCGGTACCCCGATATTTTGGGCCACGTGATGAAACTGGCGGCGCCACAGTGACTTTCACAGGCAAGCGAGCGATCGTCACCGGCGCGGGCTCGGGCATCGGCGCGGCGCTGTGCCGCGCCCTGGTAGCCGCGGGCGCCGACGTGGTCTGCACCGACGTCGACGGCGCCGCGGCAGCCCGCACCGCCGAAAGCCTGACCGGTCCCGGCACCGCGACGGCGGCCACCGCGGCCGCGTCAGTGACGTCGAGGGTGGCTGCGGTCGCGGAGCCCGGTCCGGGCAAGCTCTCGGCGGTGCGGGCTGCCGAGGCGGCGTCGACGTCGGTGCAAACCACGTTGGCGCCCGCGGCGACCAGGGCCCGGCACAGCGCCGCGCCGATGCCCGAGCCCGCACCGGTGACGATCGCCTGCTTGCCAGTGAAAGTCACTGTGGCGCTGCCAGTTTCATCACGTGGCTCAAGATATCGGGATAGCGCTTCATGTGTGAGCCGCCGTTGAGGTCGAGCACCTCACCGGTCAGCCAGGGCGCCTTGGCCAGGAACACCACGGCCTCGGCGATCTCCTCAGGAGTGCCGGCCCGACCGAGCGGAGTGTTCTCCAGGTATTCGTCCAGCACACCGGGGATTTGGGTGGCCGGCTCGGTAAGCGGAGTGTGCACGAAGCCGGGCGCGACGGCGTTGACGCGGATACCTCGCGGCGCGAGTTCGAGCGCCGCGACTTCGGTCAGCATCGAAAGCCCGGCCTTGGCCGCGCAGTAGGCGCTCATCGCCGCAGCGGGCTGGCGGGCATTGAGAGAGCTGAGCGACACCAGGGCCCCGCCATGGCGCAGCCGCGGTGCTGCGTGCTTGATCACCAGGAAAGCTCCGGTGAGGCAGACGTCGACGACCGAGCGGAAATCCTCGGCGGCCAGGTCGGTGATCAGCCCGACGCCGCTGTAACCGGCGGTGTTGACGACTACGTCGAGCACATCGGCCTGTTCGAAAAGTGCTCGTACCGAGTCCTCTTCGGTGACCTCGACCGTCGCGGCGGTGTGCGGGTCGCCGAGTTCGGCGGCGACGGCACGCGCGCCGTCGGTGTTGCGGTCGGCGACGGTAACCCGGCAGCCATCCGCGGCCAGCGCATGGGCCGTCGCCCGGCCGATGCCCGAGGCGCCGCCGACGATGACCGCTTCGCGAGTGGTCATGCCGGCTCGCGATCGGGCCGGGGGTCATTCCACTTCGCGCCGATCACCCGCCACGGGTCGGCGTAGCGGCCCGGGTAGCGGTAGTACGGTGAGCGACGTTTGAGGAGCTCGTGAGCCAACGGCGCGGCCAGCCGCGCCGGATAGCGCCGCCAGCTCATCCGGTCGGCCATCTCGGCAAGTAGGTGCGGCCACGAAACACGTTGGAATTTCAGGGCTTCCACCGAACGCGCGGTGTCCATCCAGTCGGTGGCGAACCAGTCGGTGTCGCTGTCCGGGTTGCCTTTGCGCCCGGGCGGCATCCCACCCACCAAGCCCATGGCCGCGGCGCTGGCCGGCGCGATGTCGCCTTGGACATGGCGGTGCGAGTCGTCGCCGCCGATCAGCAATGTCTCGCCGACCACCGGCGCGGTGGTGGCGGCGACGAAGGCACGCGCCACGTCGCGCACGTCGACGGTCTGGATGCGGCCGTCGACCGGCAGCGACGCCTCGAAATAGAGAGTGTCCAGGTCGACGTCGAAGCGCGGCTCGGCGGTAAGCACGCCGCCCAGCCGCAGCACCACCCAGTCCAGCTCCGAGCTGCGTACCAGTTGCTCGGCTTCCACCTTGTGTGCGCCGTAGGTGTCGGATGGCCGCAGCGTGGTGTCGGCGGTGAGCACGTCGGTGATGCGGTGCGGGTTACGTGCGCCGTAGGCAGCGACGCTGGAGGCTTGAAGGAATCGTGGCGGCGCCGGCAGCGTTTTGGCCGCGTTGATCAGGAATCCGGTCGCGTCGACGTTGACGCGGCGGGCCAACGCCGGCCGCGCGTAGCACGCCGGCGGAATCATGGCGGCAAGGTGGATGATCGCCGCGGGCGAGACGTCGCGCAGCAACGCCGCGACCGCGGCCGGATCGGTGAGGTCGGTCCACCGGACGTCGGTGGCCGGCAGCAGAGTCGCTGCCTTCTTGCGGTTGGCCGGGATATCGAGGTCGGTGGCGACGACGCGACGCCCGTCGGCGCGCAACTGTCGCACCGTCGCGGACCCGACCAGCCCGAACGCACCGGTGACAAGCACAGTCTCAGTGGTCAATGGCGCCGTTCCTCCTCATCGCTGCGCTCTGCATCGTCGCCGGCGCGCATGGCGCATTACGCTACACGCCGACGCGGAATAGACAGGCAACTGGTGGCAGTCAAGAGGTCGCCGGTTGCACCACGGTGATCGCCTTTCGTCATTGCAATGCGCTGCCCTCGCGCCACTTTTCCCATGGAACAGTCCAATCGCCGTTTTGGGAGAGCTGCAGTGGTGGGCCGCCGGTGTGGCGTATCTCTACGACGTCACCCGGTTGGGAGAAGTCGAAGAACCACTTCGCGTTTTCGCCGTTGAGATTCAGGCACCCGTGCGAGGTGTCGGTATGGCCTTGGGCCCAGACTGTGGCGTCTAGTTGGTGCATGTAGATGCCGTCGGTGCTGATTTTGACCGCGAAGTTGATGATTTCCCGGTAGCCGAGGCGAGAGTTTTTGGGCAGCCCGAATGTTGACGAATCCATCACTACTGGATTGCCCTTGTCGAGCACGGTGTATGTGCCCGGCGGTGTCCAGAAGGATAAGGTCTTGCCGCCGATCTGCTCGGTGCCGCCCATGCCCATCGAGGTGGGCATGGTGCGGACAAGCCGCCCGTTGTCGAAGACGCTTACTTGCTTTGTGGCGTCGTCAGCGATGGAGACATGCGCGGCACCGATGCTGAAGGAGACCTTGCTGTCTTCCTGACCAAAGAGACCTTGCCCCAACGCGATTCCATAAATTTTGGCTTCGGCGGTGACAGCAGTGCCAGGCGTGTAGTAGTGCTCTGGACGCCAGTGGACGTTTTGGTCGTCGACCCAGTACCACGAACCCTGCACCGGAGGCGATGTCGTCACCGTCAGTCGGCGTTCAGCGGTAGCTCGGTCGGTGATCTGCTCATCGAAGTGCGCCACAATCACGGTTCCGACGCCGTACTTACCGCCGTCCTGCAACGGTGCTTCTGAGGGACTGGTGAAGGTTACCTTTGTTTGGTTGCGTGGCATCAGCGTGGAAAACGTCGAAACCTGCTTTACCGGAACGCCGTCCGAGCTTCGACTGATGACCGTAATGGTGTAGGTGCGTCCATATCCGAGCGGTTCCACCGGATGCCAGAAGGCGTGATCGGGTGTCATGATCCCCCGGACCGGCCTGGCCGAGTCGTTGACCATTTGCACATCGGTGAGTGTTGCGGATGTGGCCGCCACCGATACCGGTTCAAGCGGATCCACATCGCGGGCATCGGTCGTAGGCCTGATGGTCACTGCCGGTCTGTGCGACGCTGCGGCATCCGGAGACGATCGTCTGCACCCGTCGTGACAGTGCGTCAGGATCAGCAATCCGCCCAGTGTCCCGACGACAACCAAAACCGCAGCCGCCGCCCCGCGCATCCACCTTTTCATCGTCATGGCAGGTTGTCTCATACCCCTGCTACGGAAAAATCACTCCTGGTCAGCCATACGGAAAAGCCGGTTTCAAGGGGCTGCCGACAGTTATTCGGCCACGGCGGGCGCGACCACAGCCACCGGACTGGGACTGGCGGCGGCTTTGATCTGCTCGAATAGCTCGATGTAGTAGGGCAGGCAGTCAGCCATCGCCTGCTCGGTGGTGAACGGTGGACGGTAACCGAGATCACGGCCGGCCTTGCGAATGGAGAAGTAGTTGTCCAAGTAAAGCCGTTCCACGGCAAGCGGTTCCAGCGGAGGCTTCGGCAGGCCGAATCGGAAATGGGCCCGCTGCCAGACCGACATCACATCGCGCACCAACCGGCCTGACACCCGTGCGCGAGGCCAGCGCACACCGCAGGCCTCAGCGATCGGCCGCGCGAACTCGAACATGTTGATCGGCTCGCCATCGTTGATGAAGTACGCCTGGCCGGGCGCCGTCCCGCCCGGCACCAGGTGCTCGGCCGCCAGGACGAATCCGTGAATCAGGTTGTGTACGTAGGAGTTGTCCAGCCGGGCATCCTTGCGGCCGACCAGCACTTTGACGTGCCCCGCGACGACGCTTTCAAACAGCCTGCGGAACATCGTCTGATCGCCGCGGCCCCAGATGCCGCTAGGCCGTATGGAACAGGTCAGTAACCCCTTGACCCCGTTCTGCGACAGCACGAACTTCTCGGCGACCACCTTGGTCTCGGTGTATAGGTCGTTGAATCGGCTGGTGTACGGCAATGTTTCGTCGCCACCGGATATCCGGTGACCACCCATCACCACGCTGTTCGACGCGGTGTAGACAAACCGCTTGACTCCCGCCTCTTGCGCGGCGTGCACCAGGTTCTTGGTGCCGTCGACGTTGACCGCATAACTACGCCGGCGGTACTCCTCGCTAACCGACTTGCCGCCCATCAGCTCGATGACCGCCGCGGTGTGAAAGATTGTGTCGATGCCGTCGACGGCCGCCGCGACGGTGTCGGCGTCGCAGATGTCGCCCTGCAGCACCTCTAGGCTTGGGTGGGCCGGCAGTGGCGAGGGCGCACGGTCGAAGGACCGCACCTGGTAGCCACGGTCGAGGAGCGTGGTCACCAGGTTGGCGCCAACAAACCCCGAGCCGCCGGTTACCAGGATTCGGCCCAACTCGGTGGTCGGCGGTGTAGTGTCAGCCATGGCCAGAGGATAACTGAAACGTGTTCCAGTTTCGAGCACAAATTATCAAACTGGTTTCCATTTCAAGAATCTTCCGGATCGCTGGCGGCCAGCGCATCGGTAATCCGCTTCCGCGCTCCAGCTAAGTGCTCCTCGCAGCGTTTTGCCAGTTGCTCGCCTCTTTCCCATAAGGCTAGCGATGCATCAAGGTCCAGCCCGCCCTGCTCGAGAACACGCACGACCTCGATCAGCTCATCTCGACATTTTTCATATCCGAGATGACTAATAGGTGTAGCCTCTTGGGGCTCGCCGGCTTTGTCAGAAGTCACCTGTTCGTCCTTCGCTGATCGCTGCGAGGGAGCCGTCGGCAACTCGAACCCGCAGCTTGGTTCCGGCCGGGGCATCGTCGGTCGAGCGGAGCACCGCCGAAGGCCCGGACGACGCGACCTTCTGCACCACGGCGTAGCCGCGGGCCAGGGTGGCCGCGGGTCCCAACGTCGCCAGCCGGGCGGACAAGTGACCGACGCGCTCGGCCTCCACGTCGATCAGTCGGCCGATGTCCCGGCGCACTGCAGACCGGGCTCGGTGAATCTCCTCGGCGCGCACCCGCAACGCCGCGAGCGGCTCAGCCAACACCGGGCGGCTGCGCAACTGCGCGAGCGCGCGCTGTTCCCGAGCCACCCAGTTGCGCAGCGCCTGGGCACTGCGCCGGCGCAGGTCGTCGAGCAAGTGTTGTTCAGCCGCGGTATCCGGGACGATCTGTTTGGCGGCATCGGTGGGAGTCGCGGCGCGCACATCGGCGACCAAGTCGCACAGCGGATTGTCGGGCTCATGGCCGACCGCACTGACCACCGGGGTGCGGCAGGCCGCGATCGCGCGGCACAGCGTCTCGTCGGAGAACGGCAGCAGATCCTCGACGCTGCCGCCGCCGCGCGCCACCACGATCACGTCGACGTCGGGGTCGGCGTCCAATTCGCGTAGCGCCGAGACGATTTGGGCGACGGCGCTCGGACCCTGCACGGCGGTGTTACGGACCGCGAACCGCACCGCGGGCCAGCGCGCGGCGGCCACCGTGGTGACATCGCGCTCGGCGGCGCTGGCCCGACCGGTGATCAGTCCGACCGTCGCGGGCAGGAACGGGATCGGCCGCTTGAGCCGAGGGTCGAACAAACCCTCGGCGTCCAGCAGTTGTCGCAACCGCTCGATGCGGGCCAGCAGTTCGCCGATTCCCACCGCGCGTATCTCGGACAGCCGCAACGTGAGCGTGCCGCGACCGGTGAAGAAGTTGGGCTTGCCGCAGACCACGACCTGCACACCCTCGACCAGCTTGACCGGCGCACGCTCAACCAAATCGCGTGGGGCGGTTACGGTTAGCGACATATCGGCCGCAGGGTCGCGCAGCACCATGAACACCGTCTTGATGCCCGGCCGGATGTTGAGTTGAGTCAACTGGCCTTCGACCCACACCGTGCCGAGCTTGTCGATCCAGCCCGCGATCCGGATGGCTACCGCACGGACCGGGTAAGGATTCTCGGCTGAATTCGCCGGTTGAGCCGGCACCGCTCGAGTCACCTTGCCGTCGCGCGAGTGATCCTGTTGGCGAGCAGCGTCTGGAACGGTGCACGCGCCTTGGTGGCTTCTTCGTAGGCCAACAGGGCCTCGAGTTCGTCCACATCGAGCGACTGCAGCCTGGCGCGCAGCTGGGCCAGCGTCAGCGCTTCGTAGTCGAGCTCGTCGGCCACTGCCGGGGCAGCCACGGACGTTGTGGCCGACTTCTTCAGGCGGGCGACGGGCCGAGTCGGGGGATCGGCCGAGGTGTCCGGCGCGGTGTAGAGCGCGAACCGTCCCTCGGCGCGGCGCTCGGCATCGGTCGGGTCGACGCCAAGCTCCGGCGGGCCGTCGCCGACTTCGGAGCCCAAGTCCTCGTCAAAGGTCGCCCACTCCGGCTGCTCCTCCTTGGGCGGAAAAATACTTTCCAGAGTCGAGTCGCCCTTGATCACCAGCTCGGCCATGTTCTGCTGGAACCGCATCACGATGTGCGCGGCCTGACTGGCCAGGGTCATCGGATACATCAGGATGGTTTTCGGCAGCTTGATCGTCTCCTCGACGGCAAATGTCGCCGCGCCGACCAGCAGCCGGACCCCATACGGTGCAGTAGCCATGCGTCCCAGCCTGCCTTAACCGGCGATCAACTCCAAGCCGACGGCGCGAGCTGGCGAGCGCGAGGCGGGTGAAAGTAACCTGGTTGGCATGCCACCGACCGTCAACATGGGGATCCAGGGCGCCGCCGGCTCGGCGGTCGGGCCGGTGACCGGCAAGCGGGTGCTGCTGGCCGAGCCCCGCGGGTATTGCGCTGGCGTCGACCGCGCTGTCGAGACGGTCGAGCGCGCGCTGGAGAAGCACGGCCCGCCGGTCTACGTCCGGCATGAGATCGTGCACAACCGCCACGTGGTGGACACCCTGGCCAAGGCCGGGGCGATTTTCGTCGACGAGACCGACGAGGTGCCCGAGGGCGCGATCGTGGTGTTTTCCGCGCACGGCGTCGCTCCGACCGTGCACGCGTCGGCGGCCGAGCGGTCGCTGCGCGTCATCGACGCGACCTGCCCGCTGGTCACCAAGGTGCACAACGAAGCCAAGCGTTTTGCCCGCGACGATTACGACATCCTCTTGATCGGGCATGAGGGCCACGAGGAAGTCGTGGGCACCGCCGGTGAGGCCCCCGACCATGTGCAGCTGGTCGACGGGCCCGGCGCTGTCGACGGGGTGACGGTGCGCGACGAGAACAAGGTCATCTGGCTGTCCCAGACCACGCTGTCAGTCGACGAGACCATGGAGACCGTGCAGCGGCTGCGTGCGCGGTTCCCGAAACTGCAGGATCCGCCGAGCGACGATATCTGCTACGCCACGCAAAATCGGCAGGTCGCGGTCAAGGCGATGGCGCCCGAGTGCGAGTTGGTCATCGTCGTCGGGTCGCGTAATTCGTCGAACTCGGTGCGGCTGGTCGAGGTCGCCCTTGGCGCCGGGTCGGCTGCCGCGCATCTGGTCGATTACGCCGACGACATTGACCCGGCGTGGTTGGACGGCGTCACCACGATCGGGGTCACCTCGGGCGCGTCGGTGCCTGACTTGCTGGTGCGTGGTGTTCTGGAGCGGCTGGCCGAGCACGGCTACGGCGTGGTGCAGCCCGTGACTACGGCTAACGAGACGCTGGTGTTCGCCTTACCGCGAGAGATCCGGCCTAGCCGTTCTCCCTAGACGTCGTATTCCCAGGAGTCGGCTCCGGGCTCGCGCGACCGCCGGGGACGCGACGGCGGCTCCCCGCGCGGCTCGTCCGGCTGGGGCAAGCCGCGATACCTGACTTGCGAGATCGGGTGGTGCGTCGCGGTGGCGCCGGATGTTCCGTTCGGCACGGATCTGGGACGAGGCTCCGGCGGTGCTACGGGGTCGTACGGCTCGATGGGCTCGTAGCGGTCGAAGCGACTGCTGCGACGGGTCGGTTGAGCCGTGCGACTATGCGGGTCGCGGCGGATCTCGCGCGACGGCCGACCGCGCAGGTCCGGATCGCGCGACACCCTGCCGCGGCGGGGCGACTCTGGGCCGTCGAACTCGCGGGTACGGGTCGGACGCCGACGCCGCGCCCGGTCAACCGTCGGATCGGCTGCTTCGTCATCGAGCGGCGGCCGGATGCGCCGCGAGCGCGACGCCGGCGGACGTTTGGCTGTTCTCCTGGCCTCGGCCGACCTGGCAGATCTCTCCGGTTTCGCGGATCGTCTGACGGCGTGGGCTCGTTTCGCGGCTTTGTCGGCGGTGTCGTCGTCGGCTGGCTCCCGCTGCAGACCCGTCGACATGCGGAAAAGCCCGGCCAGCCTGCCGACCAGCCCGGGCGGCTCTGCGTCGTGGCTCGCCCCATCGGCATCGGTCGTCTCGACCGGGCGAATCACCGTACCCAGCAACCAGCGGATGATGCCGATAACCAGCACACCGCCCGAGGTGAACAGCATCAGCGGGAACCGTTCGATCAGCGGATAGCCGCAATTGATCAGCAGGTCCTTGAGCCCGGTGAACGTGGCGCCGTGAAACAGCCAATAGGCGCCAGGTACTGCGCAAAACAAGATCAGCGGCGGCTGAATCACCGCGGTGAAGACGCCGGACTGGCGAACGGCCAGCACCGCAGCCACGCAACCCGCTACGTACAGCGCGGAAAAGACGGTGGTCAGCTCCTTGCCCGAGCCCGCGTCGAAGGCGAAACCCGCAGCGGTACCGGTGACAGCGACAACCACGGCGGCCCACCAGGGAACGCCAGAAATGTTGGGGATTATCGAGCGGTGGTCTGCCGCCACCGCCGACCGCGTCCGCTGTGCTGACACACGTCGACCGTACCGGCTCAGCGCCCAAAGGCTGGTAAAGACCTTGTTAGCAAGCGGTGGGCGTGCCACATCTCACGCTGCCGGTCTCTCCTACACTTAGCTCCCTGTGAGCTTGAGCCTCGGGATCGTGGGTCTGCCGAATGTCGGCAAGTCGACGCTGTTCAACGCGTTGACCAGAAACAACGTGGTCGCCGCGAACTATCCGTTCGCGACGATCGAGCCCAACGAGGGTGTGGTTCCGCTGCCCGATCCCCGGTTGGCGACGTTGGCAAAGATGTTCGAATCCGAGCGAATCGTCCCGGCACCGGTGACCTTCGTCGATATCGCCGGCCTCGTCGCGGGCGCCTCCGAAGGCGCCGGCCTGGGCAATAAGTTCCTGGCCAATATCCGCGAGTGCGACGCGATCTGCCAGGTGGTGCGGGTGTTCTCCGACGACGATGTGGCGCACGTCGCGGGGCAGGTAGATCCCAAATCCGACATCGAGGTCATCGAGACGGAGCTGATCCTGGCCGACATGCAAACACTCGAGCGGGCGGTGCCGAGGCTTGAGAAAGAAGCCCGCAACAGCAAGGACCGCAAACCGCTTTACGAAGCCGCGGTGGCTGCGCAGCAGACGCTCGACGGCGGGACGACGCTGTTCGCCGCGGCGGCGGATGCGTTGCTGCTGCGGGAATTGAATCTGCTGACCACCAAACCGTTCCTCTATGTGTTCAACGCCGACGAGGCGGTGCTCACCGATGCCGACCGGGTCGCCGGCCTGCGAGCGCTGGTATCGCCCGCGGACGCGGTTTTCCTGGACGCCAAAATCGAGGCCGAGCTGATCGAGTTGGACGACGAGTCGGCCGCCGAGCTGCTGGAGTCGATCGGTCAGACCGAGCGCGGCTTAGATGCGTTGGCGCGGGCCGGTTTTCACACGCTGAAGTTGCAAACCTTCCTTACGGCCGGACCCAAAGAGTCGCGGGCGTGGACCATCCATCAAGGCGACACTGCGCCGAAGGCTGCCGGGGTAATTCACACCGACTTCGAGAAAGGCTTCATCAAGGCCGAAATCGTGTCCTACGACGACCTGGTTGCCGCCGGGTCGATGGCCGCGGCCAAGTCGGCCGGCAAGGTACGCATGGAGGGCAAGGACTACCTGATGGCCGACGGAGACGTCGTCGAATTCCGGTTCAACGTCTAGCGTCAGAAACTCGCGCGAGCCGCGCCCCGTGCACAGCAGCGTGACGGGGCTGCGCCCCACCACTCAGAGTGCCCGTAGGCCACGCAGGGTCCTTGTGATCAATTCACGTCGTTCGTCGATTGTCATGGTGTCACCGAGGGGGGCGCGCACACGCAAATAGCCCTGTGTCACAAGGTCGTCGACCAAAAACCGCGTCGCACCGAGCGGCAAGGACAGACGAGCGGCGATCTCTGCGATCGACGGGCTGTGCGCGCAACACGTCAGGATCTGGCCCCGCACATCATTTTTCGGCCAGCGCGGCGGTTTCGCTGTGGTGTTGAGCGCTTCGACCGGAGCCTCGAGCGGCAGGCTGACATCAGAGTCCGCGGTTTCCGGTTCTGTGAACCAGTCGCCGACTGGTTCGCCCTTGCCCTCCGACTGCGGCACGTTGTGGTTCTGCAAGAACCACAATGCCTGGTCGGCGTGCACCGAGGCGCGCAGCTCGTTGGAGACGACCTTGAGTACGGTGCGGTCGGTGTCGATGACGAATGTGGTCCGTCTGACCGGCAGCAGCCGGGCCAGCAGGCCACGGCGCCGAGTGTGCCGGCCACGCCGGGCCGTCTCACGCGCCACGACGGATCTACGCAGCTTGGCGAGCCTGCCTCGGCGCACTCCGAACAGCTCGGACACCACGCCGTCCGCGTCGGAGAGCAGCGGATAGTCGAACGAGCGCTGTTGGGCGAAGTGGGCCTGCTTGTCGACGGTGTCGGTGCTGATACCGACCCGATGGGCGCCCACCCTGGCGAATTCGTCGCTCAGGTCCCGAAAATGACAAGCCTGGGCTGTGCAGATCGGGGAGGACGCTAATGGGAAGAAGAAAAGCACAACCGGCCCGTCGGAAAGGAGCGCTGACAGGGTCCGAGGCCGACCGGTGTGATCGTACAAAGTGAAGTCAGGCGCCTTATCGCCCGCGATCATCGGCAAAGACTAACGCCGGGAAGCTCTGTGCGATGCACAACTGGACATAATTCGGTCGTCGCAGAACAGCTATCAGCTGGGGTATATCGAATTCGAGCGGCGACGTCGTCGAATTCCGACCCGAATCAACATCTATGTCAAATGAGTGAGACGCCGCAGAGTAAACCGCTACGCGTGAGGTTGAGTTTGTGCGGTCCAAACTCGGCCATCGTAGTAGCGCATCAAACTCGGGTCGTTCTGGTCTGGGTACCACCCGGGGGCTAAACCGCCGGCGGCCGGCGGCGCTTCGCGCGTCACTGGCTGTTCTACGACGGTGGCACCCCTCGGGCTCGTCACAGCGCGGACGACGGCAATGACCACCGCAATGATCACGACGAGGATCAATATCCAAACGAGGGTGTTAAGAACGCCGGACAGCATGGACCTGCACCTCCTGTGTGGCGGCTTGTGCAACGGCTCTTAAGTACCCTGGACGACCGGGCATTTAAACGGCGGCCGGCTATGGCGGGTTAGGTATGAGTCGAACGGATCGCGCCTCGGCGGTGATTGATGCTCCGGTGAGTCGGGTGTTCCTCGCGCTGGTAGAAGAGCACGCGCTCGCCAAATAGCTACCGCCGCAAGGAATGTCGGGTCCGATGAGTCCTTCTTCGCCGGAACGATGACGATGACGTGGGCGGTTACCGCGGCCGTCGCCGGTCGCACCCGTATCGATATCCGAGCCGATGACGTCCCAGCGGGTATCTCCGCTGACGACCACATCGAGGGTCTTCGGTCGTCGTTGACCAAGCTCGCGACCTATCTGACTGCGCGAGTCGGTCAAGATTGACCGCGACACGGTCGAAATCCGGTTGACCCGGTTGTCGTTGACCGTCTTTATCATCAATCCATGTACTGGGCGTTCTCGCTAATCCTCGCCGCACCAAGCCATCTCGGCTCAGGAGCCTTGCTGCCGGTATGAGGATCGCCTATTTCTTCCTCCCGCCCTACTTCGGGATGTTCGCCGGCTTCGTCGGCCACAGTGTCAAAACCGGTTTGGTGGGAGCAGCCGTCGGTCTGTTCCTCGCGGTTTTGGTTTCAGCGGAGGGCAAACGGCGGCGACGCCCCGATGGCACCATGAGGGCAATTGACGCCATGTCTGGCACCGAGTTCGAGGACTACGTGGCTGCCCGGCTGCGACGGGCCCGCTGGCAGGTCGCGTTCACCTCAGCGAGCGGCGACTACGGCGTCGACCTGATCGCCCAACGGGACGGCAGGTCGGTGGCGATCCAGTGCAAGCGCCACGGCAAGTCCGTCGGCGTCGCGGCCGTCCAGCAGGTTGTCGCCGGCGCCCGCCACCACGGGTGCACGAGGAGCATCGTGATCAGCAATCAGGAATTCACCCAGGCGGCCAAGCAATTGGCCGCTACCCACGGCTGCCAGTTGATCGGCCGCAAAGCATTGCAAACCTGGGTGCCGCCTCCTGCGCGACGGGCCGTGTAGGAGCCCGCGACTGGAATATCCTTGGCAGATGGCGACTGTAAGGCGGTCTACCAGGATGCTGGTGGTTGGCGGGCTGGCGTTGTCCGCTTATGGACTGGCTGGCGGGCCCTTGGCACAGGCGGTCCCCGTTCCCACGCCGAGTTCTCATTGGTGCCCGGGTGATAAGTGGGATCCGGCCTGGGGCACCAACTACAACTGGAACTGGAGTCAGTGCCATGACTGGCAACCTCCCGCGCCTCCAGGTTCTCTGGCGGGCTGGGGGCCTTGGGGCCCGCCGCCGCCGTGGGCGCCGCCGCAGCCACCCCCGCCCTCGTGGGCGCCTCAGGCTCATTTGATGTGGAACCCCACCGCCAATGCTTGGGGATTCTTCAACAACGGAGTGTGGACGTCGATCTGACGAGCGCAGGGTCTCGTCAACTTTACGTCGGTGTGGTTGTCGGAGGGCACGCTTAGCATGCCGTGCACGGCGGCCGCGGTGGCGCCGCCAGTAGCGACAGGAGACCTGATGAAGTTCGTTTCAACCCGCATCATTACGGCCGACGTGAAGAGGCTCGTCGAGTTCTACCAGATGGTCACCGGAATCTCTGCGGTATGGGGGAACGAGCTTTTCGCTGAGATTCCCACCCCGATCGGCACACTCGCTCTCGGCAGCGACAAGACGGTGCCCTTGTTCGGAGCGGGATCTGCCGAGCCGGCAGCCAACCGCAGCGCGATCGTGGAGTTCATCGTTGAGGATGTGGACGCCGAGTACAAGCGACTTCGCGAGCACCTGGCCGATGTCGTGACGGAACCTACAACGATGCCCTGGGGTAACCGCGCGCTGGTTTTTCGCGATCCCGACGGAAACCTCGTCAACCTGTTCACTCCAGTCACCGAAGAAGCCCGCGCCAAGTTCGGAGCGCTAAGCTGAGGCGCTTGACGAGCCCGAGGAGTCGCTGACGCGGCGAGAGGCTGAGCTCCGAAGACGCGAATTGCTCGCTGCCAGGCGAGATCTCAGATCGATCGTTTGCCGTTGCGGTTTATAGCGTCACTCAGGGGTGCGCCGCAAGGAACGTCTCGTTCGGCAGGTCGGCGGTGAGCTGATCGACATTGAATGGTTGGCCGAAGCGGGCGCGCAGTTTCTCCGGATCGAGCAGCATGCTGATTTCGGCGGTCTGGCGAGCGAATATCCGGCAGATACGCGGGTAGAGCCAACGCATGACCGCTCGCTCTCCAGAGCTGCAGCGCGCAGCGCAGTAGCCGACATGGCCCACCTCGTCGGTGAGGATTTCGCTGTACAGCCGCTCGATGCGCGAGGCCACATCGGGTTCGTCGGCGAACAATTCGACGCCGACACGGCGCAATTCGTCAAACATGATGCAGCCCGCCATCTCGCCCGCACCCACGAACGCGATGCCGATGCGCTCGGGGATGAAGACGTTGAGCTTGACGAACTGGCGCATCACAAACGGCGGCGGGACGACCTGGAACGGCAGACCGAACATGTCGAGCACGTAGCCCAGCAACCGGGTGTGATAGTGCTCTTCAAGTTCGATGTACACCCGCTCGGGCGGAGCGTCGTCACCGCTGTTGTGCCCGTACGTCTCGCCCAATCCGACGCCGAACCGCTCCGCCTGGTTCAGTTTGGCGGTGGCCAACAGGAATAGCATTTCTGGGCTGAGACCCGGCTCGGGCCGGCGGCGACGCAGGTTGCGCGCGAACACGTCCCGATCGATAGAACGCCGCGAGCGGACCGGGTCGGCCGCCAAGCCGTTGAAAAATTCCTCCCGGGTGGCTAGATGGCGGTGCAGCAAATCGGCTTCGCCGTCGCGGCGCACCAAGAATTCGCGGTAGCCCGCAATACCTTCAGAAACCACAGCAGTCATCGCTCCTCCATTCCTTGAACAATCGTCAGGACATAGCGATCCAGTGCTTCTGTCGCACCGGTAGCCAGCAATGCGAACAGCCCGGTCATGAAAATCACCCCGAGCTCGCCCGGATCCGCATCCCGAGACACTCGTCCGGCAGCCTGCGCGTCGGCGATCGCAGCGATGACGAACCCGGCCAGCGGATGCTCAGCCAGCTCATTTTCGACGGGCCGGGTCGAGGAGAAGTGCAGGCCCAGCATGTCTTTGAAGACGACGGGACCCAGCCGCTCCTCGACGGCGAGCACTTGGCGCACCAGCAGTGTCAGCAGCGACAACAGGTCGCCGGGCGCGGCGCCTCGAGTGTCAAGTGTCGCCACGATTTTGGCTTCCTCGGCCCGCTCCAACTCGACCAGCACGTGCTCCTTGGTCGGAAAGTGGAAATAGAACGTGCCGCGCGCCACCCCCGCCGAAGCGGCGATCGCTGCGACGTCCGCACCCGCCAACCCGGATCGGCCGAACTCGGCCAGTGCGGCGTCAAAGACCCGCGCCCGGGTCTGCAGCCGCTGCGCCTCGCGCACCCCGACCACCTGTGCAGCAAGTGCTGCGGTCGACGGCGGTGAAGGCACGTCGCAACGATACAAAATTTCATTGCCACCCGTCAATGACGGTCGTCAATGAGTTTGTGTTTTCGCGTTGACCTCCCGCCTCGCCGGGTTGGTCGTAGCATCGGGCCGATCGGGAGGAGAGGAATGAGCAGACGTTCGCGACCCCGCAAGACCCGATGTTTGTGGGTTCTGTCTGGTGCGGCAGCGGCCACCGTCGTGGCCTTGTTAAGTGCCGGGATAGCGGATGCCGATGAGGCCGGTTATCTGGACGAGTTGAGCCGCCATGGGTACACAGTGACGGCGCCGACGGGGGAGTTTTTGCTGGGCAGCGGCCACGCGATGTGCCAGGACTTGGAGGCCGGGCATTCGCCGGACTACGTGGCCAAGCATTGGACTTACCCCAACGCGTCGTATCAGAACTTGCTGGACATGGCCACGGCGGCGGAAAACAACCTATGCGGCGACTAGCCGCGAATTAGTCTGCGACGACCGCGATTTCGCCGCCCAGGCGGTATGGCGCCACCAGCGGAAGGTCATCACCGCTCCAAAACCTGCCCGGGTCGAACCAGGTGGACCGCTTCTCGGTTTCGATCAGCCCCATCTCTTCGTAGGTGATCGCCGCCACTTCCGCGCAATAGGCGGACTCGAATTGGCCTTTGCGTTGCTCCGCCCTGCGTCGTCGGGTTGATTCACGAACCTTGCTGTCCACGACCGGGATTCCACGCACCCAGTCGTATCTGGTCGGCAGTTGGCCGCGCAGCCAGCGCAAGGTGACCCGACTGGTACTCGGAAACGGCGTGCCGTCCATCCGGGCGATCACACGCAACAGTTGATTGTCCTGCTCGTGGCTGGTATCCGGGGTCAGCTGGCGCAACCAGCACCGCTGTCCATAGCTCTGCAGCCATCGCTCGACAGCTTGTCGGGCGTCATGAAGCTGCACGCCGCGGTGGTTGGTGCCGGTCCAGACATCGGTCAGCTTGTCACCAAGTTCGGCATGCCACATCAACGGCGGCAGATCCTCGATCGCCACCGTCATTCCGACATGGTTTACCGGGCTGTTCGACAAGGTCTGGATCGCGCGGTCGGGTCCGGAGCGCCCACGAAAAAGCCAGATGTCGCCCGTGCGGGTTGCCTCGAGCGCTTGGGCCAGACTCACCGTATGTGTGTCCACCACCGCACCTTATGCACATAATCTTTGGGCATGCGCACCATTTGGAAGTTGCTCGGGTTGGCCGGGATCGTCGGGGTCGCCGCCGGGGGAGTACTCGTCGCGCGCGACCAGCGCCGCCGGAAGGCGTACACGCCCGACGAAATCCGGGAGCGGCTGCATCAGCGCCTGGGGGAAGCGGGTGATCAGCCTTAGCCCGCCGACGATGCGCCCCGGGACGGCCCGGGGAGGATGCGGGCAATCAGCCTTAGGCGACCGCGTAGAGGCGGTGAGCGCCGGAGAAGCCCTTCAATTCGGCCTCGCGGCCGTCGTCGAACGAGATGCCGTCGCAGTCGCGGACGGCGTCGCGCACGGTCTCGCTGACCAGGATCTCCCCTCCGCCGGCCTGCCCGGCCACCCGCGCCGCCATGGCGACGTTACGGCCGAACAGGTCGTCGCCACGGCGCACCGATCGGCCCAAGTGGATTCCAATCCGCACCCGAATGCCGTTGTGCCGCCTGCGTAGTGAGTCTCTCTGCAGCTCGTGCTGAATGTCGATACCGCAGCGCACCGCCTGCTCGGCCTGTGCGAAGGCAATCATGAATCCATCGCCCTGGCTCTTCACCACATGCCCAGAGCGTTGCTTGACCAGCTTGCGAACCATCTTGTCGTGCTCACCGATCAACTTCACCCAGGCGCGGTCGCCGACCCGTTCGTTGAGCGCAGTGGACTCCTCGATATCGGAGAAAAGAATCGCAACCTTGCCGTCCGCGGTGACCCGGGCCAGGTCTGGGCGTTCCACCTCGGCCCAATCGGCGAGGTCTTCGATGGAGTTGCGCACCGCGGCGCCGAGCCCTTCCTTGCGCACCAAGTTCGCGGTCTGCCATACGTTCTTGAGCGCCTCCCGGCCGCCGGTCAGCAGCCAACTGCGGGGGTCGACGCGCTGCCGAAGTTCAGCGGCCTCCCGGCGACTTCGGGTGAGCGCCGCCCATACGAACGCCAGCGCGGCGGCTTCGGCCACTGCGACGGCGGCCAGGGCGTAGACCGCGATCATCAGAGGGTCCTGCATGCCACGCATCTTTCCCGATGAGTGGTGTAGCCCCGACAGCGGACCGCATGTGTTCGTGTCGGCGCCGCGTGCCAGACTCGGCCAGACGGACCGTGGGTCAATGCTCCAAACGGAGCCAAAGGAGGATGTAATGGGCGACATTCGGTTGGGTGCGGTTTCGGTCGATTGCTCAGATCCGCCTGTCCTTGCCGACTTCTACAGCAACGTGTTGAACCTATCGGTGATGTTCTCCTCCCCGGAATTCATCGCCCTGAAGGGCGCGGGCGTCCTATTGACGTTTCAGCGCGTAGCTGAGCATCAACCTCCCAGTTGGCCAGCGGGGGAGGTGCCCAAACAATTGCACTTCGAGTTGGCCGTCGACGACCTCGATGGCGCAGAGTCTCGGATACTGGCGCTGGGGGCGACGAAGGCTGAGGTTCAGCCGCAACCGGAGAGCTGGCGGGTTCTGATCGATCCTGCGGGTCATCCGTTCTGCATTACGACGCTGATACCCGAACCGACCTGAGACACCAATCGGCCCTGAAATCGGCTGTGCTAACGCAGCTTTCGTAACGTTACAGACCCGACTTTTCGCTGACTGACGACCAGCTTGTCCCGGTGTCGTAGGAGAGCCCGTGTTTGCCTTTACCGGCAAGCGGTTACTTGATACCACGCACGCTGCGCCGTGCGGGCTTTGCTGTTTGTTGTCGGCGTCCAACAGCGGTGGTTAGGGTTGGTAGTCGATTCTTCGTGGAGGTCCTCGATTGACCGAATCCGGTGATCGCGGCTCAGACGTGCTGGTGATTTTCGGTATTACCGGCGACCTGGCCCGCAAGATGACCTTCCGAGCCCTGTACCGCCTGGAGCGCCGGGAATTGCTGCCGTGCCCGGTGCTGGGCGTGGCCAGCGACGACATCAGCACCGAGGAGCTGGTCAACCGGGCCCGCAAGGCGATCGCCGATGCCGGCGAAGACGTAGACGACAAGGTATTCGACCGGCTTGCGGACCGGTTGTCCTACCTGCACGGCGACGTCACCGATCCCGCACTGTACGACGCGCTGGCCGAGCGGCTCGGCTCCAAGCGCGACTGCCTGTATTACCTGGAGATGCCGCCGTCGCTGTTCGCTCCCATTGTCGAACATCTGGGCAAGGCCGGGCTGCTAGAGCACTCCCGCGTTGCGGTGGAGAAGCCGTTCGGACACGACCTCAAGTCTGCGTGCGAACTCAATTCTCGGCTGCATGCGGTGTTGAGTGAGGAGCAGATCTTTCGGGTGGACCACTTCCTGGGCAAGCAGCCGGTGGTCGAACTCGAGTATTTGCGCTTCGGCAATCTGGCGCTGGCCGAGATGTGGGACCGTCAGAAGATCTCTCAAATTCAGATCACCATGGCCGAGGACTTCGGTGTCGAGGACCGGGGCAGGTTCTACGACGGGGTCGGAGCCCTGCGCGACGTCGTGCAAAACCATCTGCTGCAGGTGCTCGCCGGAGTTGCGATGGAGCCGCCGGTCGGGCCGAGCGCAGACGATCTCAACGACAAGAAGGCCGACGTTCTGCGCGCGATACCCGCGCTGAACCCGGACCGATGCGTGCGGGGCCAATACCGCGGCTACACCGACATTGACGGGGTCGACAAGCGCTCGCAGACCGAGACCTATGTCGCGCTGCGGGTGGAGATCGACAACTGGCGCTGGGCCGGAGTGCCGATCTTTTTGCGCGCGGGCAAGGCCCTGCCCGAACGGGTCACCGAGGTGCGGCTGTTCACCCACCGTGTCCCCGCGTTGGCTTTCCTGCCC
>NZ_JBATXN010000709.1:0-10512 GCF_049673265.1 Mycobacterium sp.
CACTTGCGTACCTGCCATCCACTGTAGTGGGCGGCTCGCCAGGCTTCCTACCGTGCGGTCGTTATGGCCATCGGCATATGCCCGGCTGCATCAGAGCCGTAATGAAAGCAACGCGGTAAACCGGCAAAACGGTTCCCGCCCGGGTGATCAGTTCGCCACCAGCGAAAGCCGGACCAGCCCGCGTTCGGTGCTGGTCCGGCTTTGCTTTATCGGCGTGGTGTTGGTCGCCTGATCAGGTCGCGGCGTGGAATGCGTCGATGACGTCGGCCGGGATGCGGCCCCGAGTCGACACGTTGTGCCCATTGCGACGGGCCCAATCCCGGATCGCGGCGCTCTGCTCACGGTCGATGGCTCCGCGGCCGCGGCCGGTGGCCGAACGTCCGCGCCGACGACCACCGACCCGACGGCCGGCTTCGACCCACTGCTTCAGGTCGTTGCGCAGTTTCGTGGCATTTTTGTTCGAAAGGTCGATCTCATAGGTCACCCCGTCGAGGCCGAATTCGACAGTTTCATCGGCGGCGCCCTCACCGTCGAAATCATCGACCAGGGTGACGGTCACTTTCTTCGCCATTGGCTGAGCCTCACGCTTTCTTCCTGCGCACTTACTGTGCGAGTTGTTTTGGACCGCCCCCAACAACACCAATCTGCCATAGGAAGGCGCGGTATTCAATACGCCGCCATAGACGACGTCAGTTGCTATGCGGACGAACAATCGGAAACAATACAGTCTCCCTAATTGACAGACCAGTCAAAGCCATCAACAACCGATCGATACCCATTCCCGTCCCGGTGCACGGCGGCATAGCGTACTCCAGTGCGGCCAGAAAATCCTCGTCGAGCGCCATCGCCTCGTCATCGCCGGCAGCGGCCGCTCTCGCCTGTTCGGCAAACCTCTCCCGCTGCACCACCGGATCGATCAATTCCGAATATCCGGTGGCCAGTTCGACCCCGCGAATATAAAGGTCCCACTTCTCGGTGACACCTGCGATGCTGCGGTGTTGACGCGTCAAAGGCGTTGTCTCCACCGGGAAATCGCGAACGAAGGTCGGTGCGGTCAAGTTGGCGCCGACAGCATGTTCCCATAATTCTTCGACCAACTTGCCATGCCCATACCCGCGGTCGGCCGGTACCTCGACACCACGCGACTCGGAGATCGCAAATAAGCGGTCAACCGGGGTGTTCGGGGTGATCTCTTCGCCGAGCGCGCTGGATAGCGACGGATACATTTGTATCGACGCCCATTCTCCATCGATGTCATAGACACTGCCGTCAGGTAGTGACAGTTGTCTCGTACCGATCGCCTCGTCAGCCACCTGTTGAATAAGCTCGCGCGTCACGATCGCCGAATCGTCATACGTTCCATACGCCTGATAGGTCTCCAACATCGAAAATTCGGGGGAATGTGTGGAATCGGCTCCTTCGTTTCGGAACACCCGATTAAGTTCGAAGACCTTGTCGAACCCACCAACGACACATCGTTTGAGGAACAGTTCCGGTGCGATCCGAAGGTATAGATCGATGTCGAGAGCATTGGAGTGGGTTACGAACGGCCGAGCCGCTGCACCCCCCGCCAAAGTTTGCAACATCGGCGTCTCGACTTCGAGAAACTCGCGCTGCTCCAGCGCGGACCGTATCGCGCGAATAACAGCGATCCGCAGCCGTGCGCCCGTACGTGCCTGGGGACGGACGATCAGGTCGACGTAGCGCTGCCGCACCCGCGACTCTTCGCTCATGTCCTTATGCGCCACCGGCAGCGGCCGGAGCGCCTTGGACGCCATCTGCCAGCTATCGCCCAGGACGGACAACTCGCCCCGGCGTGAGCTGATCACCTCTCCGTGCACGCAGACGATGTCGCCGATATCCACGTCCGCTTTCCACGCGTCAAGCTCTTCCGCACCGACGCTGGCCAGGCTGAGCATCACCTGCAGATGGGTGCCGTCGCCTTCTTGCAGTGTCGCAAAACACAATTTCCCCGAGTTGCGCGCGAACACCACCCGGCCGGCCACGCCGACGATGTCGCCAGTGGTCGAATCGGGAGCCAAGTCGGGGTAAGCGGCACGAACCTGGGCCAGCGTATGGGTGCGGCCGACTTCGACGGGGTAAGGGTCGCGGCCCTGCTCCGACAACCGAGCACGCTTGTGCCGGCGGATCCGGAATTGCTCGGGGAGGTCCCCAGGAAGGTCCTGCGGACGGTCCTGGTCGTCGGCGTTCACGACGTGCCAGCTTAAATGAACGCCTGCGCCATCGAGTGTGCGGTTACGGCGCCGAGCGTGTACCTGCGGCGAGAATTCCGCGATTCCGCCACCCAGGATGCACGTTCAGCGCGCTGTCTTGAGCCTCCCGCGCTGGCTGTCCCGGTTGCGTTCGAACACCAGCCGCAGCCCGTGCAGGGTCAGGTGCTGGTCGTAGTGGTCGACGGAGTGCAGTTCGGCCAGCAGCAGCGGCGCGGTGTGTCCGGTAGCTACCACAGTGACCTGATTTCCCGGGCCGCCTGCGAAACCGTCCACGTCGTCGCGGATGCGACCGACCAGGCCATCCACCAGCCCGGCGAAACCGAACACCGCGCCCGCCTGCATGCATTCGACGGTGTTCTTGCCAACCACCGATCGCGGCCGGGCCAGCTCCACCCGCCGCAATGCAGCCGAGCGCGCAGCGGCCGCGTCGGAGGAAACCTGTATCCCCGGCGCGATAGCGCCGCCCAGGAATTCGCCTTTGGCCGACACCACGTCGACGCAGATCGATGAGCCGAAGTCGATCACGATCGCCGCGGTCCCGTACGTCTGATAAGCCGCTAGGCAGTTGACAATTCGATCGGCGCCGACCTCTTTCGGATTGTCCACCAGCAGCGGGATGCCGGTGCGGACCCCAGGTTCGATCAGCACATGCGGCACCGACGGCCAGTACTGCTCCAGCATCACCCGCACTTCGTGCAGGACCGATGGAACCGTCGACAGAGCGGCCGCACCGCTCAGCTGGTCGGAGTCATCACCGATCAACCCGTCAATGGTCAAGGCCAGCTCGTCGGCGGTAACTTCTGATTCGGTGCGAATCCGCCACTGCTGCACTACCTTCGCGTGCTCCTTCGAACCGGAGAGCAAGCCGACAACGGTGTGTGTGTTGCGGACGTCGATTGCCAGCAGCACGCTAGACGACCTTCATCGCGGCGAAACCAGCTCACCGGCATCGGCGGGTACGAATGCCGGATCGTGGCCGAGGTCGACGGGACGGTTGTCGGCGTCGACGAAGACGATCCTCGGTTGGTAGCTCCGTGCTTCGGCATCTTGCATCGTGCCATAGGCAATCAGGATCACCAAGTCTCCGGGATGCACGAGATGCGCTGCGGCGCCGTTGATTCCGATCACGCCGCTGCCGCGCTCGCCGGTGATGGCGTAGGTGACCAGCCGGGCGCCGTTGTCGATGTCGACGATGGTCACCTGTTCGCCCTCGAGCAGATCGGCCGCATCCATTAAGTCGGCGTCGATGGTCACCGAGCCGACATAGTGCAGGTCTGCCTGCGTGACGGTTGCCCGGTGGATCTTCGACTTGAGCATTGTTCGTAACATCAGTTCCTCCAGGGTGATTCAGAATTTCCGGCCGGAACCGCGGGCTCGCGCCCGTCGACGCCGAGGGTGGTACTGATTTCAATCGCGATGTTGTCGAGGAGTCTGGTGGCGCCGAGCCGGGCCGCAACCAAGAGGCGGGCGGGGCCGTGCAGCGGCGCGGGCCCAAGCGCGGGATCACGCAACTGCAGATAGTCCACTTCGATCGCGGGCACATCCGACAGCACTGCCTGAGCCGCCTGAAGCGCCGCGTCTGCACCGCCCGACGCGGCATGCGTGCCGGCGAGCAGCGCGGCCGACAGCACGCCGGCCAGTTCACGCTGGGCAGGATCGAGGTAGCGGTTGCGTGACGACATGGCGAGGCCGTCGGATTCACGCACGATCGGCACCCCGATCACTCGCACATCGACATTGAGGTCGCTGACCATCTGGCGGACCAACACCAGCTGCTGATAGTCCTTCTCTCCGAAGAACACTCGATCAGAGTGCACAATTTGCAGCAGCTTCAGCACCACGGTGAGCATGCCGGCGAAATGCGTGGGCCGCGCGGCGCCCTCGAGCTCGGATCCCAGTGGACCCGGATGGACGGCGGTACGCAGGCCGTTGGGATACATCGCCGCAGCGCTTGGGGTGAAGGCGATTTCAACCCCTTCACCACGCAGCAGCGCCAAATCGTCTTCGACGATCCGCGGGTAGGCGTCAAGATCTTCGTCGGCACCGAATTGCAGCGGGTTGACGAAGATCGACACCACGACCACCGAGCCGGGCACCCGTTTGGCGGCCCGGACGAGGGCCAGATGCCCGTCGTGCAGCGCACCCATGGTCGGCACCAGCATCACCCGTCGCCCGGTATGGCGCAGCGCGCGGCTGACCTCGCCGACGTCGCTGGGACTCGAATACACGTTGAGTTCACCGGCATTGAACTTCGGCGGCCTGTTGATCCTCACCGCGCCAGCACCTCGAAGACGTCGTTGGGCGCATCGGCCCGCTGCGCAGTGCGCAGCGCGTTCACCCGATACGCCTCGGCAAGTTGTGGGTCGACTACGGCCAGCGCCATCAGATGATCGCGCACCGCGCCGGCGTCCCCACGGGCGACCGGTCCGGTGAGGGCGGCCTGTCCTCGTTGCAGAGTGTTTTCCAGCGCCGCACGCGACAGCGGCCCGAGGACCCGCTCCGCGATGCCATCTGGGTCATCGAGGCCGAGGTCTCCGGGCAGCGCGGCGCGCAACGCGTCCAGGGCATCGGCGAGCACGGTGACGATGTGGTTGCCGGCATGAGCCAGCGCAGCGTGATACAGCGTCCGCGCGTCTTCGCCGACCCGGAACGGCTCGCCGCCGATTTCCAGCACCAGCGATTGCGCGATCGCGTAACCGACCTCGTCGGCCGCGGTGATCCCGAAACAGGTATCCGGCAGCCGGGAAATGTCCTCGTCGGAGCCGGTGAACGTCATTGCCGGATGAATGGCCAGTGGAATGCAGTCCTGCTCGCTCAGCGGCGCCAGCACGGCCACGCCGTTGACGCCGGAGGTGTGCGCGACGATGGTGCCCGGCCGCACCGACGAGGTGGCGACCAACCCCGAAACGAGCCCGGCCAGCTCGGTGTCCGGGACGGCCAGCAGCAGCAACTCGGCGTTGCTGGCAACGTCGGGTACCGGCGAGATCGGGGTGTCGGGTAACCAGGACTCTGCGCGCCGCCGCGATGCCTGAGAAACGGCGCTGCACGCAACCACGACATGGTCGACACGTTCCAGCGCGACACCTAAAGCCGTGCCTACCCGGCCGGCGGAGATGATCCCCACCTTGAGCCGGGCGGGCCGCAACCCGTCGAACTGCACCATCGCAGACGACCCTCACAAGTCTCTTGGTTCGTTCCAGTCCCGCTCTGCGGGTACCGGACGGTCGTTAAGACTCTACCCTGGCAACGGCCCTAATCGCGCTGTGGCGTTCGCCTCAGTCCTCGCGGCGCCGGCGCCGGCCGCCGCCGGAGGGCGTGGTTTGCAGCCGCGCCAACAAGTCGGCGACCGATTGGCCACCGGACGGCGGCGCATCGGGGTCCAACGCGTCGGTGCTGCGATGCCGGGGCGTAGGCGACGAGGGCGGCGACATGGCCGGTTCCCGGTCAGCTGGCGACGGCGCCGACTGCGGCGTCGGCGGCGGGGGCGACGACATCGCCGGGGGTGGGGCGGACCCGCCAATGTCGTAGTCGGAGTACTCCACGGAATGACGTGACCGCGCGCGCGGTGCGGGCTCTCGCCCGGCCTCAGAATCGCCGGTCTGGGCGGCCGGTTCGGTGGCGGTGGAATGCCTGCCCCGGCGCTGAACCGGCGGCGCTGTCGATAGCGGCTCGCTGTCGCGGGACGGGGCATTGTCGTACTTCCACGGCCCGTCACCGGTGCTTTCGGCCGATTCGGAAATCCAGTTGCTGCCAGGTGCTCCTGGGGGCAGCCGTTCTGCTTCTGAGCTGACCGGCTGCCAACCGACCCGCGATTCTTCACGGCGGCGGCCGTCGGCGGGGGTCGACCACTCGGGCCGCTGCAGCTCGGGCGGTGGTCCGGGCGGCCCCGGTGGGGGCACAAACCGCGGCTCGGGTTGCGGCGGCGCCTCCTGCCGCCGGTGGGAACGGCGTCCGGGTTGGGGTTCGTGCTGTCGCTCGGCGCTGTTCACCGGCGCGGCCCAACCCGTCGGCGGCGTCGGCTCGTCCTGCTGGGCTTGCGCAGCTTGCTCGCCGCGCCGCCGATATGCGCCCCGGTCGGCTTCTGCCATCTCATACGGCTCGGCGGCGCGGCTTGCCCTGGAGGTCTCCTGAGCGGCGGGCTGGTAGTCGTACGCCGCCGGCTGGTAACTGTCCGGGGCCGGCTGGCGCGGCGGCGGGACCAGTGGTTCCTCCGGCACATCGATGATCGAGCTGTCGTCCACCCGTCGAGGCTCTTCGGCCCGCACCGAGGTGACGCGATTGACTCGCTCGCGCGCGCTTTCGTGTTCCCGATCCCAGTCGCTGTAGCCGCGCACAGGCCTGCGTTCGGTCTCCAGTGCCGGCCGCTCGCTGAGTTCGGCGTCGAACAAGATCTCCAGATTGGTGCGCAGCGCGGCCAACTCGGCCCGCAACGCCGAGACCTCGTCAGCAGAGTGCGCGCGCAATTCGCTGGCCAGCTCGCGACGCAGCTGAGACTCGACGGTTAGCTCGTATTCCCGGCGGGCCGAGATTTCGCGGTCCAGTTGCAAGTCGTAAACCAGCTTCAGGTCACGCGCCCGGGCCTGATCCACGTCGCTTTGGCGACGGTAGATCACCGACACGAAAGCAGCGACGACGGCAGCCCACAGAGCCAGGATCACGGCGAGCTTGAGAAGCTCCACCCGGTTGGTGAAAACCAGCGCAGAACTGGCGCCGATTGCGAGCACCAGCAACGCCGTGAGCAGTACCCAACCCGGTCTGCGGCCGCCGCGCCGAACCCTGGCGCCGCGGGACAGATCGGTCATGGCCCGACTGTACCGGCCCGAGGTCACAGAGCGTGTCGCCGCTCTCCGGCGATTCTTACCTGGACTAATCGCCCGTCACCGAGCCGAGCTAATTTTCCGCTCCCTCGCCATGCTCAGTTGGATCCTGTGGCGACTTGCAGCAATGTTGCAGCCACAGCGCAGCAACCACCAAAGCCAGCGCGCTGACGGCCGCCACCGCCGTGCCGGCAGTATCTTCGCCGGCCACCCTGAGCCACGACCGCCGCGGCAACAAGTACGCCAGGACGCCGACCCACCAACCCAGCGCCAACGCTCCGACCCAGGCGGACGCTTTGGCGATGACCAGACTGCGAGCCACCGACAGTGGATGCAGCCAGCCGGGGCCGTCGCCGATCTCGCCGTCGCTGATCTTGGTCCGGACATAGCGCCCCCACCCGGCCTCGGCGACGCCGACGACACCCAGTGACAGACCCGTCCAGATGGTAATCGGCGGAAACCACCGGTAGAGCAACATGACCAGCAGGTATCCGGCCACCGCAGTGCCGATCACCGCTGCCGTCAACTCACGTTTCTTGGTCGGCCCCATCAGGTTTCGGTGTCTTCGCCTCGCGGTTGGAGCACCAGGCCGGTCAGCTGCACACCGGCACGGTCGGCCGCATCCAGCTGGGCGAGCAACCTCGCGACGGACTGCTTTCCGCCGGCCACCGTCAGCTCCGCGGCCGGGTCGACGGCCAGCCAAGGAATCATCACAAAGGCCCGCAGATGAGCCAGCGGATGCGGCAGCGTCAGACCATCGTCCAACGACACCACTTCGGCGCCTCCGCTCGGCGGTATTTCGTGGCAGCTGATCAAATCAACGTCGAGAGTGCGTGGGCCCCAACGCTGTCCGCGAACTCGATCGGCCGCCTCCTCCATCTGCTGGGCGCAGCGCAACCAACCATGTCCGTCGAGCGTCGCGTCTTCGGCGATCACCACCGCGTTGAGAAACGGGCCCTGCTCGACACCGCCCCACGCCGCGGTCTCATAAACCGGAGAGACCGCTCGCACCGCGCCGCCCAGCCGGTCGAGCACCGACTGCAGCCGGGCCAACCTGTCGCCGATGTTGGATCCGATCGACAGCACCACCTGGGTCATTGGCGCCGCTCTCCCCCGCAAGCGGGTGGGGGTACCCCCAGCCGCGCCGCGGCGAGGGGGCGTGCCCCCACCTCATCGCAAGACTCTGCATCGTCGCCGGCGCGCGTCATATGCCCCCTCCCGCTGGAACTATCGATCCCCGGCCCCCGCGCCGCGACCGTCGGGCCACCACCGCCACATCGCCGAAGGTCTGCGGAAGCGGAGCCTGTGGCTTGTGCAGCGTCACCTCGACGGCGTGGACCCGCCGGTCTTTCATCACGTCTTCGGCGATCTCCCCAGCGACCGTCTCGATCAAATTACGGGGCGGCCCGGCGATGATAGCGGCGGCCCGATCAGCCAGAACGCCGTAGTCGTAGGTGTCTGCCAAGTCGTCGCTGGCCGCGGCGTCGACCAGGTCGATCCAGACCGTGATGTCGACGACGAAATCTTGACCGTTGGCGCGCTCATGGTCGAACACCCCGTGTCTGCCATGAACTGTCAAGCCGCGCAATTCAATTCGGTCAGCCATCTGATCCGACCGCTCCCGCTTGTGTCCACGCGTCGACGACGCGCAGCGCATCGACGGAGGCCCGCACATCGTGCACCCGCACGCCCCAGACACCGTGCAGCGCCGACAAGGCCGACACCACCGCAGTGGCCGTTTCCCGGCCGTCGGGTGGCCGTACACCACCATCGGGACCAGCCAACAACGAACCAAGGAAGCGCTTGCGCGACGCCCCGACCAGAACCGGTACACCGGTTGCCACCAACTCCGGCAACGCGTGCAGCAACGCCCAATTATGTTGGCCGGTCTTGGCGAATCCAAGACCGGGATCGATGATCAGTTTGTCCGGCTCAACGCCCGCGGCAACCGCCTCGTCGACGCTGGCGAGCAGATCGGCGCGCACTTCGGCCACCACATCGTGGTAGCGGGGTACGTCGTGCGGACGGTCGGCCGCTACCGATCGCCAGTGCATCAAGACCCAAGGCACGCCGGCCTCCACGAGCAGACCGGCCATTCCCGCATCGGCTCGTCCGCCCGACACGTCATTGACCATTTGGGCGCCATTTTCCAGGGCCGCCCGTGCCACGCCAGCGTGCATGGTGTCGATGCTGACCGTAATACCTTGTGACGCCAACTCTTTGACGACAGGCACGACGCGCGCAGTCTCCACCTCAGGGTCGATTCGGACCGCACCGGGGCGGGTCGACTCTCCCCCGACGTCGATGATCGCCGCGCCGTCGGCGGCCAACGCCAACCCGTGCTCAACAGCGCGGTCAGCGTCCAGGTAATGCCCGCCATCCGAGAACGAGTCGTCGGTGACGTTCACCACCCCCATGACTTTGACGCGCGTGGTGCTCACTTGCGCAAGATTAGTTCGAGCGCCTCAGCTCGAGATGCATTGTCGGACTTGAATTGTCCACGCACGGCCGACGTGGTGGTAACAGCTCCGGGCTTACGGACACCCCGCATCGACATGCACAGGTGCTCGGCTTCGATCACAACGATGACCCCGCGCGGATCGAGTTTGCGCATCAGGGCATCGGCGATCTGGGCGGTCAGCCGCTCCTGCACCTGGGGCCGCTTGGCGTACAGGTCGACCAGCCGCGCAATCTTGGACAATCCGGTGACCCGGCCGTCGTGACCGGGGATGTATCCCACATGCGCCACACCGTGAAACGCCACCAAATGGTGTTCGCAAGTGGAGTAAAGCGGAATCTGGTTGATCATCACCAACTCGTCATGTTGTTCGTCGAAGGTGGTGTCCAGCACGGCATCGGGATCGGTGTACAGACCGGCGAACATCTCCCGGTAACTGCGGGCGACGCGAGCGGGCGTGTCCAGCAGACCGTGTCGATCCGGATCTTCTCCGATCGCACACAGCAGTTCACGGACCGCGGCCTCAGCACGCGCCCGGTCAAAGACTGGGGTGGTCAGGCTCGCGGTTCGGGAATTCGGCTGTGCGTCTATAGCCATGGGTGCCCCGTTCGTTCAGCCGTGCGCCGACGGGTTGGACGGGCTCGGGTCGCTGCCGGGCGGGTCGGCAGCTTGGCCGGACTCCGGTGCGGGTGCACCGGGCGGGGGATACGGCGGATATGGCGGATAGGCCTGGGCTTGCGAACCCACGTAGTTGTGCGGTGGCTGCGGCCAGTGCGGTGGTGGCGGCGGGGGGGATGGCGGCGGGTACCAGTAGCCGGGCGGCTGTTGCGCCTGCTGCGGCGGTGGCCAGCCCGGAGCGTGCCAGCCCGCCGGTGCACCGTAATCGGGTTGCGTCGGGTGCTGCGATGCAGAGTCTGGAACGCCGACGGGGGCGCCCGGGGCACCGTGAGAACCGTTGGCGCCGTTGGTGCCTCGGTCGGGCTCGGCCTGCGCCGCATCCCGC
>NZ_JBATXN010000710.1:0-2588 GCF_049673265.1 Mycobacterium sp.
GCACCGGGCTCATCCAGGGCGGCGGTGAGGATGCCCAAATCGGCGGCCAGGGCCGCACTGATCTTCATGGCGAGTTTGCTCCGCTGGGCGCGCCCGAGCGCGGATCGAGCCTGCCGGTGCCGAACAGGCGAGTCGCCTGCAGGGTGGGAAACGCGCGACGCAAGCCAGGACCCGTCGCGTTGACTGTTTACCCATCCACCAACCTACGCGCGTCACACGCTGCAGCGGGAGTTCGGCTGCAGGCCGACGTGGTGGTTCGGGCTCAGATCGGGTCGCGTCGGGCGCGGGCGCGGCGCACCGCTTCATCGACGATGTGTTGGGCCACCTCAGCCAATTTGCGGTGTTCGGTTTGGCTGATCGTCCGCAGCTGAGTGAACGCCTCCTCGGCGCTCCGCCCGCTGCGCCCCCGGATCAGGCCGATCGCCTGATCGATCACCGGGCGCGTCGACAGCGCCTTCTGCAACTGGGCGGTCAACGCCATCGCGTGTGCGAGGACCTGGGCGTTATGCACCGCCACCGCAGCGGGTTTGGCGAACAGTTCCCCCAGTTCGGCGGCGTGTTCATCGAAGACGTCTTTGCTGCGGGCGTAGACATTGATCGCGCCGATCACCCGATCCGACAGCAGCAGCGGCAGCGACAGCGCACTGTGCACGCCCAAGCGACCCACTCGCGGACCGAACCGCGGCCACATCTTTTCCCCGCCCAACGACCCACACCGCACCGTCCGCCGCTCCAGTGCCGCAGTGATGCAGGGTCCCTCCTTGAGGGTCACGTACTGAATCTCGTCGATCTCGGCGACAAACCGGGCACTCGCGGCCAAAGTCTCCACCATGTTGTCGACCCGGTCGACCTGCAATAAGGTAACCCCGGCACCGTCGGCTCCCGGTATCGCGTGCACCGCGAACGTCGACACCTCGGCCAGCAACTCAGGCAACCCCAGACTGCCCGCCACCAAGCCCGCCAGGTCCTCGATCCCGCCGCGCAAATCGGCGGCATCAGCGGTAGCCTGCTGCGCGCTCAGCGACCCCAACGGTAAGCCGTCGGCGTCCTCGGTGAACTCCGTCATACCTGCGCTCAATAGTCTTGGCGGAGCTGGGAATCGACACCGAAACCCAGCACCCTACCCATGACGCAACCGTCACGAGATGGTTGTCAGGACGATATTACTCCGGCGGCGGTGGCGTAGAAGGACACTGTCGCGCGCACAAGCAGTCCAACGGGTGTAGCGTCAAGAGTGCTGAGAATTTCAGCTCGTCCGGGATGAGTTCAGCCGTCCGCCGCTTGACTCAAGGAGCATTGGCTCCGAACCCTCACACGCCGGTGATCCAATGCACGTCAGGTCACCATGACCACTTCACTTCTTCCGGCCAATACTGGCGTTTCCCTGCCAGATTTACCCCGGACCGAACCCACCGAACCCATTGATGATCCACGCATTCTGGCGCCCCAGATCCCGACGTCGGCTGCCTCGCGGACTTCCTCGTGCGTAACAACGGCTTCACCCGCAGTTGAGGGCCGAACCCCAGATTCGTCGATACCTACGAAGGACATGCTATGAAAGCTTTGATCATGCTGGTTGCGGTGCTTCTCGTTGTCGCCCTGATCGTGTTGTCGTTGTCGATCAGAGTGGTGACCCAATACGAGAAGGGTGTGTTGTTCCGCCTCGGCAAGGTGGTCGGTGTTAAGGACCCTGGGCTGGCCGTGATCATCCCTGTCATCGATCGGCTGGTGAAGGTGTCGCTGCGAATTGTGACGATGCCGATCCAGTCCCAGGGCATCATCACCCGCGACAACGTCAGCGTCGACATTTCGGCGGTCGCCTACTTCCGGGTTGTTGACGCGGTGAAATCGGTGATCGCCATCGAGAACGTCCACGCCGCGATCAACGAGATCGCGCAAACCACGCTGCGCAAGGTGGTCGGCCAGCACACCCTTGACCAGGCGCTGTCGGAGACCGACACCATCAACGCCGATATCCGAAAGATCCTCGACATTGCGACACTCGAATGGGGTGTTGAAGTGACACTGGTCGAGCTCAAAGACATCCAATTGCCCGACAGTATGAAGCGCGCGATGGCTCGGCAAGCCGAGGCCGAGCGCGAGAAGCGAGCCAAAATTATTGCGGCGGAGGGCGAATCGATGGCCGCGGCCGCGTTGGGTGAGGCGTCGGACACGATGATGGCCCACCCGTTGGCATTGCAACTGCGCAACCTGCAAACGCTTGTCGAACTGGGGGTGGAGAAGAACACCACGATCGTGTTCCCGGCGCCGCTCATGAGCGCGATCGGTGAACTGGGCGCCTTCCTCGCCAGAGAAGGTGCGGCCGCCGCGTCCCCACCCCAACCGGTCGCCACCGCGAATGGGGCCGACACGTCAACGCAACCGGGCCCACCGCCCGCAAACGGCCTGGTTGCCGGACTTGACATCAAGGCCACTGGAACCCCATGACGGTCTGCCCTTCCCGGCCGCTACCACCATCACGTCACACGGGAACGAGCGGGCTGCGCCGTAGGTCGATCGATCCTCTCAGCAGCGCATGTCGACAACCGCCGACTCCTCCAACTTGTCGACAGTAATCGCACCTTGTG
>NZ_JBATXN010000711.1:0-2361 GCF_049673265.1 Mycobacterium sp.
TCAACCCCTCACTCGACGCGGCCGTTCCTAGAACAGACCCGAGAAGTCGGCAGCAACCTGGCTGAACGCGGTCGAGAGGATTTCGAATTCGAAACCAGCTGCCAGCGTGCCTATGGCGGCGGTCGCTGCGATCGGCAAACCAAGTGCGTCCGTCAGGTCACCGGTGCTCAAAGAATCCGTGAAAACCGAGGTGTCCCAGGCCGGGAAGCTGGTCAACAACGCATTCGCGATGTCTGCCGTTGGCAGCAAGGTGGAATACAGCGTCGAGGCCGCACTCGAAAGTGCGTTGACGAAGTCGGTGAATGACGCTGCCGGATTCGCGGCATCAGCCGACAATGCCGACAACAGATCCGTGACGCTTTGTCCTGAGGTCGCAGGATCCACTGCCGCCGAGTAGGGATCTGTGCCGCTCATCAAGTTCTGGAAGCCCTGCTGGGTGTCGGTGGCCAGCGTGCTGAGCACCGTCGACACGCTGACGTTGGGGAACAGGCCGAACGGGGTGGCCACATCCGCCGGCGTGTCCGAGTAGCCCAGGGTGCCGTCGCCGTAGCCGAGGTTGATCAGGTACGTCAGGTCGGGTCCCAGCAATTCTTGCAACGGTTTCGGCAGCAGACCCACCAGGGGCGCCGTCACGGCGTGCCCGCCAAGCGTGTCAATCATGTAGTAGTTCGTCAGGCTGTCGGTGTTGCCGGCCAATGCGGAGCCCGGCAACAGCTTTGCGTCAGCGATGTCTGTAGGGGTCGGGCCGCTTCCATCGACGCCGCCGTTGAGATAGGTGCCGTGCAGCTCTTCGATCCCCAAGAAGGCGTTCACGTCGGACAGGAAGTTCAGCGGGTAGCGCGGGAAGTCGGCGAAGCCGTCGTACTCCAACGTATAGATGTTGGTGGCGAAATCGTCGGACGGCGTTGCGCCGTCGAACGCCAAACCCAGACTCGGCAGGTTCAGCTGGTCGACTACGGAGTGGCCGCTTAGAGTTTCGAAGCCGTTGAAGCGCTCGAGCAGCCCGCCGTTGGGATTACTGGGGTCAGCGATCAACAGGAATTGCGGGTCAAGCGGTCCGGTCTGGGGCGTGCCGGCCGGGTCCAACAACTTCATCGCGAAGCTGGCCACCGTGGAACTTTGCGAGTAGCCGAACACCGTCGAGGCGTCGCCGTTCGCCTCGTCGCTGAGGACCGTGCTTTGCACGATGGCGGCGCCCTGGCCAACCGACGTGCTGAGGGCCGGATTGCCATCGGCGTCCTGGGGATAGTTCAGATAAAGCTGATGCACGCCCCCTGAGAACAAGGGGTATAGCCCTTCCGGCGTGAACAACCCGTTCCCGAAGGGGTTAGCCGGGGTGGCTTGGTAGAAGGTCAGGTCGGGGTAGAACTTGCTCAGGTAGAGCTCGTCAGCGGCTGCTACGTACTGCGGGCCGGGGATGGGCAGTTCGCTGCCGCCCATCACCAGGCCGATGTCGTCGGCGTGGGCGGACGCGGCGTTCATCATCGCGCTTAACCCCAACACACCGCCGCTCACGGTTGCCACCAGCCCTAAACCCAGCCAACGAAGCTTGCGGTCTGACATGGCGGCCTCCCGGGGCTTTGGCGCAGATATTCAACGTATGTTCTACTCCCCTTGACGCCGAATGTCTAAGAAATCCACAGGTTTTCCTTCCGCAAAACTTAGGTGCGGCAGAAGATGGCTCCACCCTGAGAGCAGGGGTGGCATCGCTTTGGCGCTAACCCAGCAGTGCTTCACTCATCCGGGCCACATCGGCCTCGGTGATGTCCGCGCTGCGCAAGTATCCGTCGAGCGAACCGAAGTTCTCATCGATGGTGCGGCGCGCGGTATCGAGGTATTCCTCGTGTACACCGAGGACTTCGTCAGACAGCCGCGCCTCGGTGAACGCCATCAACTCCGGCGTCACTTCGACGTCCGATCGCTGCCGGACTGCTTCCAATATCCGGTCGCGCAGTTGGGGAACCGCCCGGTTGCTGCCCAGGAAGTCGGCCATGATCGCGTCACGCTCGACGCCCGCGGCCTCTAATACCAGCGCGACCGTGAAGCCGGTGCGGTCCTTGCCGGCGAAACAGTGGGCGAGCACGGAGCGTCCATCGGCCAGCAAGCTGACCACGCGGTGCAGTGCCTGCTGCGCGCCGTTGTAGGTGGGAAAGCGGCTGTACTCGTCGATCCTGTATTGGCTGGCCGCCTCGCTGACGGGTTCGTCGTCGGCCTTATCTTCCAGCAGCCGTCGAAACGCATGCTCGTGAGGCGCGTCGCCGTCCGGGTTGAGTTCCTCGGGCCCGAGATCCGGGATGGGCAGTAAGTGTATCTGCACGCCGTCGGGCACCCGGCCCGGCCCATGGCGCTCGACCTCGCGGC
>NZ_JBATXN010000712.1:0-9249 GCF_049673265.1 Mycobacterium sp.
TTCCTGGCGATGGACCCGCCGCGGCACACCTTCCTGCGCAAACTCGTCAGTGCCGCGTTCACGCCGCGCCAGGTCAGGCGCATCGAGGATTCGATCCAGGCCAACGCCAAGAGCATCGTCGAGGAGCTCAAGGCGGCCGGCAGCGGCGCCGACTTCGTCGAGCACTGCGCCAAGGACCTGCCGATCCGCACGCTGTCGGACATGGTCGGCATTCCGGAGGCGGATCGCCACCGCGTGGAACATGCCGCCGATGCCATGGTCTCGTGGGCCGACCCGGTCTACCTGAACGGCCGGCAACCCATGGAGGTGCTGTTCGAGGCCCAGATGACCGTGCATCAGGTGGCCTTCGGGCTGGCCGCCGAACGTCGCGAGCATCCGGGTGACGACTTGTTCACCAGCCTGGTGAATGCCGAGGTGGACGGTGATCGGCTCGCCGACGCCGACATCGCCGCGTTCTTCGTGTTGCTTTCTGTCGCCGCAAACGACACCACCCGGCAAACCACCAGTCATGCACTCAAGGCGCTCACCGATTTTCCCGATCAGCGCACTTGGCTGCTAGAGGATTTCGACGACCGCATCAGTGGCGCAATCGAGGAGTTCATCCGCTGGGCTAGCCCGGTGATGACCTTCCGTCGCACGGCCGCAACGGATTTCGAAGTCGGTGGCCAAACCATTCGGGCAGGGGAGAAAGTCGTGATGTTCTACCCGTCCGGCAACTGGGACACCGAGGTCTTCGAGCATCCGGAGCGGTTGGACTTGAGCCGAAGCCCCAACCCGCACGTCGGTTTCGGCGGCGGCGGAGTGCACTTCTGCCTCGGGGCACACGTGGCGAGAGCGCAACTGCGCGCGATCTTCGGCGAGCTCTTGCGTCAGCTGCCGGACATCCGGGCAGGCGAACCGATCTACGTGCCCGGCAACTTCATCCACGGGATTCGCAGCATGCCCTGCACTTTCTGATACTTCACCGCGTCGAGTGCGGGCTTGTGTCACGCATTTTCGCGGAAGCCGCGCATTAAGCCCACACTCGGCGAGTCGATAGCTCCTCGGCCAGCAGCGTCAGCAATTCCGAGCAGCCGCCAACGACCTTGACGGCGGCCAGGTCGTCGCCGCGGGTGGGCCCGCGGTTGACGATGGCGACCGTAATGCCGCGCGCCGCGGCATGGCGCACAAACCGGTAGCCCGAAAACACGGTCAACGACGATCCGGCCACCAACAGCGCATCGGCCGCGTCGACAAGTGAAAATGCTTGTTCGACAATAGCTTTAGGCACACTCTCGCCGAAATAGACGATATCGGGTTTGAGTATGCCGCCACACGATGGGCAGTCCAGGTAGCGGAAGCCGGCAGTGTCGGTGACGACGGCATCGGCGTCCGGAGCAACCGACAGCGCGCCGCCAGACCCGACGCGTTCGATGAATCCTGGGTTGAGCGCATCGAGTTTTTCGCCCAGTGCCGCGCGGCTCATCGACTCGCCACAGTTCAGGCAGATCACCTGCGCATAGGTGCCGTGCAGGTTGACGACGTTGTCACTGCCGGCCTTGGTGTGCAGTAGATCAACGTTTTGGGTAATGACCCCGGTCACGACGCCCTCGCGCTCCAGCGCGGCCACCGCCCTGTGCCCGGCGTTGGGAAGCGTTTCATCCATGTGCCGCCAGCCGACGTGATTGCGCGCCCAGTAGCGCCGTCGAAATAACGGGTCCGAGGTGAACTGCCGGATCGTCATCGGATTGCTCGGCGGCGAATCAGGTCCGCGGTAATCCGGGATACCGGAGTCGGTGGAAATCCCCGCGCCGGTCAACACGGCGACCCGGCGACCGGCCAATAGCGCGACCAGCTCAGGAGATTCCGCGCAGGCCGTCACGCATTCGAGGGTACGGCCCTTGGCTGCCCCGCAGAGCTGGCGGCGGAAGCGCCGGTCCGCGTGGTTGCCGCTTGAAAAGACTGTTTGCTGTTTACCCCGCTTCCGGTGCCTCGCCGGAATACACTCACGTTTGCTGGGTCGGAAATCATTCTAGGGCGCGCGCCGATGTCGCAATTGTTCATAAGCCATTCGAGCGCAAACAACGCGGAGGCCGTGGGCCTGCGCGAGTGGCTCGCCGATGAAGGCTGGGACGACATCTTTCTCGATCTGGACCCAGCGAAAGGAATAGCTGCCGGCGACCGGTGGGAGCGCGCGTTAAATGAAGCGGCGTCACGCTGTGAAGCGGTGCTGTGTCTGCTGTCCCGCCCTTGGCTGGATTCACGTTGGTGCTTAAGGGAATACATGTGGGCCCAACGGCTTAACAAGCGTTTGTTCGGCGTGCTTATCGATCACCTCGACCCGAGCGCCATTCCGGCGGATCTGAGCGGAACCTGGCAACTTGTCGATCTGGCCTGCGGCCGCGACCACCGGACTTTCTCGGTGACCCTGCCCAAGACACATCAGCAGTGTGAGGTCAGCTTCTCCGGCGAAGGACTTGAGCGGCTGCGGGCGGGGTTGGTTCAGGCGGGCCTCGATCCACGGTTCTTCGATTGGCCGCCAAAGTCAGACCCGGAGCGACCTCCCTACCGCGGTCTGAAACCCCTCGAGGCTGAAGACACCGGAATTTTCTTCGGCCGTGATGCGCCGATCGTCCAAGCGCTGGATCAGCTTCGCGGTTTGCGCGAGTCGGCGCCGCCACGGCTGATGGTGCTGCTCGGGGCATCGGGCGCGGGCAAGTCGTCGTTCCTGCGAGCCGGCATATTCGCGCGAATCGAGCGCGATGACCGCGCGTTCGTGCCGTTGCCCATCATCCGGCCCGAACAGGCGGCGATCTCCAGCGAGACCGGTTTACTGCGCGCACTCAAAGGCACCCTCGATGCAGCCGGGATCGGCAGGCCGCGCGCCGAGCTGCAAGCCGCGATCGACGGCGGCGCTAAAACGCTGCGGCCGATCCTGCAAGGGCTGGTCGACAAGAAGACGCCGCCGACCCTCGGTGACGATGCCCGTAAAAAGCAACCGACACTGGTGATATCGATCGACCAAGGCGAAGAACTCTTTGTCGCCGAAGGCCAGCAGGAAGCCGACCAGCTGCTGGCCCTGCTGCGGGCATTACTCATCACTGATCAACCCGCGGCGATCGTCATCATCGCCATACGGTCGGATACCTACAGCCACTTGCAGGAAAGCCAAGCATTCCAGGGTATCCAGAAGATCCTTTTCGATCTCGGGCCGATGCCGAGGGGGTCGTATGCAGAAGTAATCAAGGGCCCGGCAACGCGATTGGAGAAAACCAACCGACCCCTGAAGATTGAAGAGGACCTCGTTGACACGCTGCTCGGCGATATCGAGGCTAGCGGCGCCAAGGATGCCTTGCCGCTCTTGAGTTTTACCCTCGAGCGCCTTTACCTGCAGAACAACGGTGCGGGCGCTTTGACGACGGTGGACTACGGAGCGCTGGGCGGCATCAAAGGGTCGATCGAGGCAGCCGTCGAGCGAGCTTTTACAACGGCAGATGCCGACCCAACCATCCCGAACGACCGCAAGACCCGACTGACCCTGCTGCACAACGGTCTGATTCCCTGGCTGGCCAGCGTCGATCCCGACACGCGCGCGCCTCGCCGCCGCGTGGCGCGCTTGTCGGAGATACCCGCGGAATGCCGCCCGCTGCTCAAACACTTGGTGGACCAGCGCCTGCTCACCAAAGACGTCGTGAAGAAATCCAAGGAAGTCAGCATCGAGCCGGCGCACGAGGCGCTACTGCGGCAGTGGGATCTGCTCGCGGGTTGGCTCAACGAAGACGCGGGACTTCTCGCGGTGCTCGAAGGCGTCAAGCGGGCCTCCGGTGAATGGGTCCAAAACGACAAGAACGCAACCTGGCTTGCGCACTCAGCGGGCCGGTTGGCGGCTGCCAACCGGCTGTGCGAACGCTCCGATCTCGCGGCCAACCTCGCGCCGAACGAGCGCGACTACATTGCCGCATGTCGGAAGGTCGAGTCGGCAGGGCGGAAAAGAAAGCGCCGCACCAGGATTGGTGTGTACGCCATGCTGGTCAGCATCATCATCGGTCTTGTCGGCTGGATCAATCAGGCCACGATCAAAGACCAAATCAACTGGTACACCAAGATGCGCCCGTACATGCTGTCGAACTACCGCCCCTACCGGCTTACTGCCGATGCCGAGCGAGCGTTGAAGCCGGGCAACCACTTCCATGAGTGCGGCACGAACTGTCCGGAGATGGTGGTCATTCCGGGCGGCGAATTCACCATGGGATCACCCAGCAACGAACCGGGACGGGACCGCAACGAAGGCCCGCAGCATCAGGTGAAGATCCCGCATGCGTTGGCGGTGTCGCAGTTCGATGTGACATTCGATGAGTGGGACGCCTGCGCCAAGGTTGGCGGTTGTGCGCAGGCTCCCGACGGCGGATACGGGCGCGGGCCGCAGCCCGCCATCAACGTCACCTGGGATGACGCCGACCGGTACGCGAGATGGCTCTCGAAAATGACCGGCCACACCTACCGGCTGCTCAGCGAGGCGGAATGGGAATACGCTGCCCGGGGCGGCACGTCGACCACCTTCTGGTGGGGTGACACAATCGGCAACGGAAACGCCAACTGCAAAGGGTGCGGCAGCAAGTGGGACGGCCGCGGGCCATCCCCGGGCGGGTCGTTTAAGCCAAATCCATTCGGCCTCTACGACGTCAGCGGCGACGTCTGGCAATGGGTACAAGACTGCTACCACTCCAGTTACAACGGCGCCCCAGCCGACGGTTCGGCGTGGATCAGTGGCGCGGATTGCAGCCTGCGCGTCGACCGTGGGGGATCCTGGGTGACTGGACGCGACACCGCGCGCGTCGCCGAACGGGGCAACTACGACGAAAACAATCGCAACTACAGCCGCGGGATCCGGGTCGCCAGAGAACTCACCCGATGAGGCTGGCAGGCTGTGCGTCATGCCGGTCATGTCTGCTTGGCGCGTTGCGCTGATCGCCTGCCTGATGTGGGCGGCGGCCACAGCACCGCTTCCGGTGCATCCGTTGGACGCGCCGGCCGTACGGTTGGCTGACACGCTGTCGCCCAACGCCACCGGGCGGATCATCGCGCTGTATCCCCGGATCACGGACGCACAAGCGTTGGCCGTTCCCGGCGGTGAACAGGTGCCCGATTTGCACCTGACCCTGGTGGACTTCGGCGACACCGGTTGCAACCTCGACGAGGCCGCATTGAAACGACGACTCGACGAACTCGCCGCGACCAACGCCCATCCGATCGAGGCCAAGGCGTTCGGTCATGCCATTTTCAACCCACAGAACGGTCAGTCCGACACCGCGGTGGTGTATGTGGTGGGAGACTCCGCCGATCTGGACCCGTGGCACGACCAGGCGATGCAGCTGGCTACCCAGTTCTGTGCTCTGCCTTCACAACACGACCCCTGGGTACCGCATATCACTGCGACTTACGGACCATCGGATGAGGTGCTGAGCTTTACCGGCCCGGTGGTCTTCGACCGTCTTGGGCTGATTTGGGACGGCCGCACCACGTACTTTCCATTGCAACCCACCGCGCCAGGCTCCGGATAGCTATCCGGAGTCCAAACACTTCGCCGCTGACGTCAACTCGACATCCATGTTCTGCTCCATCATTGTCAGCGCCGCCTTGCCCAACTCGGCGTCGATGTGGGCGACGGCGTCTGTCGGGATCACAACCGGGATGTGGCGCACGTAGGCGTCCAGCGCGGTGTAGAGGATGCATTGCTCAGTCACCTGGCCGGTCAGGATCAACTGCTTGGTCTCGAGCCGATTAAGCAGATACGCCAATGCCGTCGCGTAGAAAGCGCTGTGGCGGACCTTGGTCAGCACCCGGCTTCCCTCGGGCGGGACGATCGGATCCACCAGGTCGGGGCGTGCCCCGTTGCACGCCGAGCGGACGATATCGGAGAACTCGGCGGTGAAATCGCCGTAGTTGTCGTTGACGTACACCAGGTCGACGTCGTCGGATTCACCGGCGCGTCGAATCAGGTCGGCTAGCGGGTCGATGATTTCGGCAACATTGGGTATCAGTACTTCAGCGTCGGGATGCTGATAGGTATTCAGCATGTCGACCACCAGAACAGTGGTATCGCTCATGCTGTGGTGATACCCGAAGGCCGGGCGTTGACACCGCCTGGGCGACAATGGAAGGGCGATGGACTTTTATAACGCCTACCACCAGGGGTTTGTCCGCGTCGCGGCGTGCACACATCACTCCGCGATCGGTGAGCCGGCGGCCAATGCCGCATCGGTTCTGCGGCTGGCTCGCCAGTGCCACGACGACGGTGTCGCGCTCGCCGTTTTCCCGGAGCTGACGCTGTCCGGGTATTCAATCGAGGACATCCTGCTGCAAGACGTGTTGCTCGACGCCGTCGAGGATGCCGTGTTGGATGTCGTCAACGCTTCCAGTGACCTTCTGCCGGTCCTGGTGGTCGGTGCTCCGCTGCGCTATCGGCACTGTATCTACAACACCGCGGTGGTCATCCATCGCGGTGTTGTGCTTGGCGTGGTGCCCAAGTCGTACCTGCCGACCTACCGGGAGTTCTACGAGCGCCGTCAGATCGCGCCGGGTGACGACGAGCGCGGCACTATCCGCGTCGCCGGCATGTACGTGCCGTTCGGGCCCGACCTGTTGTTCGCCGCATCGGACCGGCCCGACTTCGTGCTGCACGTCGAAATCTGCGAAGACATGTTCGTGCCGGTGCCGCCCAGCGCTGAAGCGGCGTTGGCGGGCGCGACGGTGCTGGCCAACCTCTCCGGCAGCCCGATCACGATCGGCCGTGCCGAGGACCGCTGCCTGTTGGCCCGCTCGGCGTCGTCGCGGTGCCTGGCCGCTTATGTCTACGCCGCCGCGGGGGAGGGCGAATCGACGACCGACCTGGCCTGGGACGGCCAGACCATGATCTGGGAGAACGGTGTACTGCTCGCCTCGTCCGAGCGCTTCCCCAAAGGGGAACGGCGTAGCGTCGCCGACGTCGATACCGACCTGCTTCGCTCCGAACGGCTGCGGATGGGGACCTTCGACGACAACCGGCGCCACCACCGGGCGATCGCGGAGTCGTTCCGGCGCATCGAGTTTCGCCTCGAACCGCCGGCCGGCGACATAGGGCTGCGCCGCGAGATCGAGCGCTTTCCATTCGTGCCGGCCAATGTCGAACGCCTGGAACAGGATTGCTACGAGGCCTACAACATTCAGGTTTCTGGGCTCGAACAGCGGTTGCGCGCGCTGAACTATCCCAAGGTCGTCATCGGGATTTCCGGGGGGTTGGACTCGACGCACGCGCTGATCGTGGCCGCCCGCGCGATGGATCGCGAAGAACGGCCGCGCAGCGACATTCTGGCGTTCACGCTGCCCGGCTTCGCGACCGGAGAGCGCACCAAACGCAACGCTGTCGAGCTGTGCCGAGCACTTGGTGTCACCTTCTCCGAGATCGACATCACCGAATCCGCGAAGCTGATGCTCAAGGAGATTGATCATCCATTCTCCCGCGGCGAAAAGGTCTACGACGTCACCTTCGAAAACGTCCAGGCCGGACTGCGCACCGACTACTTGTTCCGGCTGGCCAACCAGCGCGGCGGGATCGTGCTGGGGACCGGCGACCTCTCCGAGCTGGGGCTCGGCTGGTCGACATACGGTGTCGGGGACCAGATGTCACACTACAACGTCAATGGCGGCGTGCCCAAGACGTTGATCCAGCATCTGATCCGCTGGGTCATTTCGTCCGGGCAATTCGAATCGGACGTAACCGATGTGCTGCAGTCGGTGCTCGACACTGAGATCACTCCGGAGCTGGTTCCCAGCGGCGAGGAGGAAGAGCTGCAGAGCAGCGAGGCAAAGGTCGGACCCTTTGCGTTACAGGACTTTTCGCTCTTTCATGTACTGCGCTTCGGGTTCCGGCCGTCGAAGATCGCGTTCTTGGCCTGGCATGCGTGGGGCGACGCTGAGCAGGGCAGCTGGCCCCCGGGGTTCCCCGAGGACAAGCGGCCGTCATACTCGCTCAAGGAGGTTCGGCACTGGCTGGCAGTCTTCGTGCAGCGGTTCTATTCGTTCAGCCAATTCAAGCGCTCGGCGCTGCCCAACGGACCCAAGGTGTCGCACGGCGGCGCGTTGTCGCCGCGCGGGGACTGGCGCGCCCCGTCGGACATGTCAGCACAAGCCTGGCTCGACGAGATCGAGCGAGAGATTCCCGAAGAGTAGAAGGCAGCAAGCCAGCCATGGTCAGGGTTCTGAATTGGTTTCCTCGCGGCGTCCGGCGACACACAGCCGGGCTGCATACGCCAGTGCGCTGAAACCGTATAGCGCGGCGACCAGCAGCAGCCAGCGCCCAAAGAAGGGTTGTTGGCTCTGACCGGTGGCCGCAGCGTAAGTGGCTTGTCCCTGTTGGATGATCCCGGGAAAGAACAGCAGTAGTGACAGCCCCGCCGCTAGGGTCGGTACCCGCAAATAATTCAGCGACGACACCCGCGGCAACGGCCCTGCGCGCCGATTCCTCACCGCTGCAAGCGCAGCCGTGACGGAGCGATCGGCCAGGGCGTAGAGCGGAAACAGGACCAGGTCGTGAGCGATGACCGCGGCAAGGAACCAGACCGCGATCGACTGCCACCACACCGTAGAGTTCCAGAGGGCATGCGGGCCGAGAACCGTCACGACATATCCGGCTAGCGCCCACGCGGCGACTGTGCCTAGCAGATGTAACGGATTACTGCCGTAGAAGGCGGTGAAGCTGGTGATCAGTCTGCGCATATCAGCGCTGTCCGAATTCGATGGACCGTACCCATTTGGTGTTGTGCACACCCGGCAGCGCGGGCACTATGACGCGCGCGGGGTAGCCGTGGTCAAAAGACAGGTCAACGCCGTTGACCTGAAGTGCCAGCAGTGAGTCGGGGTTGCGCACCTGATTAGCCTGCAGGACAGCGTGATTGAACGCGCCAGCCCGCTCCAGCGAGCGCACGGTGGCTCGGGCCGGGTTGGGCAGCCCGGCCAGGGCCGCCAGATCGCGGAGACGGATTCCGGTCCACGTCTGGACGGTCGACCATCCTTCGACACAGGCGATCGGCAGCTCGGCGGTGTGCTGCGGCATCGCTTCCAGGGCGGTCCGACTCAACAGCATCTGCCCCGAAAGACCTCGCACGCTGAGCCGCCAGTTGGAGCCGGTGTCGGCCGGCGTGATTGCCGCGGCCGCAGCGGTTCTATTGGTCTGGAAATCGTTGGGACCTGTACCGCGGCTCCGTCCGCGCGGCAACAGGAACGCCGCGCGAC
>NZ_JBATXN010000713.1:0-2194 GCF_049673265.1 Mycobacterium sp.
GTTGGCGCCCGTGGCCAGACCATCCAGCAAGGTTGGATTGACGGCGCCGAACCCTACCCCGGGATCGCGATTCACGGCTTCCCGAATTACTTCATCGTGGACGGGCCTAACGTCGAAGCGGCGTTGCACGACGTCATCGAATGCCTCGAGCTTTTGAAAGGACACACTCGCATTGAGGTGCGCCGCAGCAGCCAACAAGTGTTCAACGAGCGCGTCCACCTGCATCGGCCCAACCAACGCATAGTGGCATCCGCATTCGACGTCTCCTCGCCGTCTGAAGGTGTGCACGACGATACCTATGACGGGCAGGCAATCCTGACGGCCGCCGGCGCGAGCAAACACGTGCGCGTCCAGCTGATCGGCCATGTTGACCCGATCGACGGCCAATATCACTGGCAGGGAACCATTTTCGACATATTGCCCGAGGACCTGGTCCGGGCCCGAACGTTGACCTTGGCGGTGGGCGCGCGTAGTGCGCCGACGCGCATCATCGAGGAAACACCGCAGGGCACGCACACCATCGCCGGCGTGGGCTTGCCGCCGTTCGCGCTGGAGGACATCGCGCTGACCAGCCGACACACATAATCTGGTGAGCTGCCGGGTAACACGATTGCCACAGCCCTCGTTTGGGTAAACGCCCAACAGTGGCGAGCGTTACGGAGCACGGTGTCTAGGGGGACCGGCGATTTGACAGTTGCCGCGGAAACCGCGGGAACTGCCTATCTGCTCACCGCCGAGGGTGTCCTGGACAGCAGCACCTACTTGCGGCTGCGGGACGCCGTCATAGCGGCCGCGCTAGATGAGCCGCGAGCGGTCCTCGTCGACGTCAACGAACTCGATGTCAAGGCGTCCTCCGCATTGTCGGTGTTCACCAGCGCGCGCTGGCATGTGCATACCTGGCCGAATGTTCCGATCGTCTTGGTGTGTGGGAACGCGGGACGCCGGGCCGCGATCGTACGCAAAGGCGTAACTCGCTATGTGCCTGTTTATGCAACTGTCGAAGCGGCGTTGGGTGCTCTCACCGACGGTCGGCCTGCCCGGCGACGGGCTCGGGCTGAACTGCCCGCCTCACTTGCCAGCCTCCGCAGGTCCCGCGAATTGGTGGCCGCCTGGCTGGCCGAGTGGTCCCGTGTCGAGCTCATCCCGGTAGCCACGATAATTGGCAACGTGTTCGTCGAGAACGCGCTGCAGCACACGGCCAGCGCGCCGGTACTGATGCTGGAAGCCGACCGTGCGACGGTAACCATCTCGGTGCGAGACAGCAGCTCACGGCCGGCGGTCCGCCATGAGGATCCGTGCCGGGGGGGCGAGCGCGTCTCTGGTCTGGCCATCGTCGCCTCGGTGTGCCGGGCCTGGGGCAGCGCACCGACACCGTCGGGGAAGACGGTTTGGGCGGTCATCGGCCCGGAAAACCGGCTTTAGTCGGATTCTCGAAGTTGCTCCGTGTCGGCGATCAGCCAGGGCGCTCGGACTTGACGAGGTGGCGGGCCACTTGGACCAACGGCGTATTCACGGTTTGGGACAACCGCTTGAGTAATTCGAACGCCTGCAAAGCATCGATTTTGAACCGCTCCATGATCATTCCCTTGGCCTGGCCGATGATGTCGCGGGATGCCAGCGCGCTGCGGAACTGCTCGTCGCGACGCGCCATATTCCAGGCCAAGGCCGTGTGAGTGGCCAGGATCAGCCCGAGCTCCACCGCGTCGTCGTCGAAGGCATTCGGTTGTTCGGCAAAGTAATTCAACGCCCCAATGGTCTGATGATCGGCGAACAACTGGAACGACATCTGCGACCGGATCGGCGTCTCGTCGAGCGCGTCGCGGCAGTAGGCCGGCCAGCGCTCTTCGCTCGCCAGGTTGTCGATCCGGATTACATGCTGTTCCCAGGCCGCCGACGAAAACGGTCCCTCGCGGTGACGCTGCTGGATTTCATCGAGTAAGGCCGGGTAACGGCCCGTCGCCGACACCGTATGTATCGTGCCGTGCCGGGACACAACCGTGATGCTGGCGTATTCGGCGCCCGGGACGGATTTGACCGCGCTCTCCGTTAGTTCGTCGAGCACGGTGTCGCCATCGGTGATCTGTTGGTGCTGCAGGACGTCCACCAACGCCTCGACTTCGGGGAGCAGGCTCCGGCGATCCACCGTCATACCGTTTACTCAGATTACGTGTTTCGGTTATGGCTTGTCATTCTT
>NZ_JBATXN010000714.1:0-4234 GCF_049673265.1 Mycobacterium sp.
CGCTTACCGCGATGCGACGCTCGGTCGATGCCGCCGAAATCACCGCTGCCGACGTCGCCGCCGCACGCGAAACCGTCCGGCCCTCATTGGATCCCGCGCAGCTGGCCTCGCTGCGCGCGTTCGCCGCGGAACGATGAGAGTCAGCTGGCGCTGAGCGCCTGGATCAGTCGATTCATGACGGCGCCGGCTTCTTGGCGCGCCCGGTCGTGATCTTCTGCCCGTGCCACATAGAGGGTCACTTCACGCATTGCGCCGAGCATCGTTAGAGCGGTCGCTTCGATCGGCTGCGCCGGAATGCGGCCAGTCTCGATGGCGCGGCTGAGCAAGCCGCGCACCAGGCCGATGTTGTAGCGGTTGCCGATCTCGGTCCACCGCGTCCAACCAAGCACAGCCGGGGCGTCGACCAACACGATGCGCTGCACCTCCGGATCTGAGCAGGCATCCAGCCAAAAGGCGGCGCCCAGTCGCATGACCTCGACCGGGTCGGTCTGGTTGGTCGCGGCGATCGCCTCCCCCAACTGCGCGGCCACCTCCCCTTCCACTTGTTCGAAGACCGCCGCAAACAGCTCAGTCTTGTCGGCGAAGTGGTGATACAGGGCGCCGCGGGTCACGCCCGCGGCGCGCACGATCGTCTCCAGTGCCACCTCGCCGAAACCCTGGGCGGCGAATAGTGGACGCGCCGCCGCGATCAGGGCATCGCGGGTTTCCGCGGCGCGCTCGACTTGCGTGCGGCGGGCAGCATTCATCAAACCTTGCCTTTCATACATACGGTATGTATGTTCGTACACAACGTATGAAAGTCACCGTAGCAAGGAACACACCTTGCCGATGTGCTCTCAACGCAGAAGAGGTGAGATGAGCAACGCACTGAAGGCAATTGAAGCTGACCGCGCGGCACTCCTGGCGCTCTGCGACCAGTTAGACGACTCCGTGTGGGCGAAGGACAGCGGGTGCCCGGGCTGGACCGTGCAGGATGTCCTGTCGCATATGGCGTGCAGCTTCTGGCTAGCCGTGGACATGTCAAACTTGCCCGACTCAGCGGGACTACCGGCCGAGCGAGCCGCTGACTTGTATGTCGAGTCTCGCCGCTCCATGACTCCTGCCGAGGTTGTGGCCGACTACGAGTCGGTCAGCTTGAAGGGGCTGGAATTGCTCGCCGCGGTGCAGAGTCAGGACGTTGACGTCCCACTCGGCGATGTCGGGACTTATCCGGCGTCAGTTGTGCCGACTGCCTTCGCTTTTGAGCACTACGTGCACATAAGGTTCGATCTGTTCCCACCGGACGGACCGTTCGACGGAGAACCGCCTGCATCCGACGAGTTGCGGCTGGCACCCACGCTCGACTGGATCGAGGCGGCGCTACCCCAACAGAACGGCGAGTTGCTCGACGGCATGAACAAGGCAGTCGAAGTCCACCTCGCCGGCGCTGCCGGGCGGAGCTTGCGGATCGGCGGCAGTGACTTTGGCGCCCAGATCAACTGCGAGTCCTCGGCATTCGTGCGCTGGGTCACCCAACGCGGCACCTGGGAAGCTCTCGGCGTGGACGCCCAAGGCGACCCTTCTGTTCTCGATATCGCGCGCCGGCTCAGCGTGTTCTGAGATCGACTTTTGCAGTTAACTGCATTCTTGCGTTTTACTGCATCAGGGGTCTACCATGGCCCGGGTGACAGCTACGGAAAAGAAGACGCGGTCGGTGACCGAATTCATGGACGACCCGATCAGCTTCTTCGGCCAGTCCTACACGCAGATGCACAGCATCGATCGCGATGAGCTCGAAGCGCTGCAACGACAAGCCATGGGTATCCGCTTTCAGCAGCACCGCGAGAGCATCGAAATGCTGCGCAAGCTGGCCGACCGGCTCGGGATCACAACTCTCAACGAGTTCAATGACGTTGTGCCGCTGTTCTTCTCGCACACCGCGTTCAAGTCCTACCCTGCGGCGTTGGTCGACAAGAAGCGCTTCGACCTGATGACCAAGTGGCTGGACAAGCTGACCAGCTACGACTTGTCCGGCGTCGATGCCGCGGGCTGCACCGGCATCGACGACTGGATCGACCGCCTCGATCAGCAGACTCCTCTGGAGGTCATCACCTCCAGCGGCACTACCGGCACCATTTCGATCCTGCCCAAAGACAAGCGCGGCGCGCAGGACGGCATGACGCTTTGGAAGATCTGCCTGTTCCAAACCTTCGGCCAAGAACCAACCGAGAAGGAACTGAACCCAGCGGTGGACGTGGTGTGGCCGAACTTCGCCAACGGCAAGCTCGGTCACCTGCGCATTGCCAACATGATCAAGCGCGGCTTCACCGGCGGTGACGAAAGCAGATTCCACGCCCTCTACCCCTTCGCGGTGGACACCGACCTGATGTTCCTGGCATCCAAGATGCGGGCGGCCGCATCCCGTGGCGAGCTGGACCGGCTGGAGATCGATCCCGTGCTGGCAGCGCGCAAGGACGAATTCATCGCCATGCAGCTACGTCAGGCCGAGGACATGGAGGCGTTCTTCGCCCGCATCAGCGAGCAGCTGCGCGGCAAGCGGGTATTCATGCTCGGCACCTACCACCTGATGTACGACATCGCCAAAGCGGGTCTTGAGCGCGGCGTGCGTAATGTCTTTGCTCCGGACTCGGCGATCCTGACCGGCGGCGGGATGAAAGGTGTTGCGCTTCCTGACGATTTCATGGCCGTCATCAAGGACTTCCTGGGCGTCGACCGCATTCAGGTCGGGTACGGATTCTCCGAGTCCAGCACGTTCCACTGGGGTTGCAGCGAGGGCCGCTACCACGTGGCACCGTGGGTCATTCCGTTCGTGCTCGATCCCGAGACCAGCGAGCCACTTCCCCGCTCCGGTGTGCAGACCGGCCGGGCCGCCGTCTACGACATCCTGCTGCGCGCCCACTGGGGCGGCGTCATCTCCGGCGACGAAGTCACAGTCAACTGGGACCTGCAGTGCCCGTGCGGGCAAGCCAGCGTCGCATTCGAGAAGGACATCATGCGCTACAGCGAGAAACAAGGCATCGAAGACGACCGGATTACCTGCGCCGCAACACATGAGGTGCACAACGAGGCGGTGGATTTCATGAAAGGCGTGGAGCTGTGATCGCATACACCGTCCCCCTGTTTCTGCGGGGCCGAGTCATCACCGAGGACCTGGTGCGGTTCGATACCCGCGTCGGTGCCGCGCAGTTCCACGCGCCGGACATGCGCAGGTACGTCGAGCAGCTGCCGCTGAAGAGCCCCGCGGAGATGAGCGACCTGTACGAGCTGACCTTCGACGAAATCCTCGACGTACTCACCGCACTCGGCGACGCGCTGGACTTCGACACCAACGCTCACTTGCAGGAGGCCTACGAAGCCTCGCTGGTGGCCAACGTGCTGCCGGCGGAGATGTTGCAGAACAGCTATCGCATTCTGCGACCACTGTTTTCCCGAGACAACGTCTACGAAATTGCCGACAGCCAGGTCGGCCTTGACTACCTCAACGGATGGGTCCCGCACACCTTGCGGGACGGCCGCGAACTACGCGTGCGTGCGTTCGGCTCCCGGGTCCTACACATTCCGGCCGGTAACGGCGGATTGGTCTCGGCGGTGACCATCCTGCGCTCGGTGATCACCCGGTCCGACGTGATCATCAAGGCGCCGTCGAACGATCCGCTCACCGCGGTCGCCATCGCCCGCACGCTGGCGGATATCGCGCCGAACCACCCGATCACCAAGCATCTCGTGGTCGGGTATTGGAAGGGCGGCGATCTGGCTGTCGAGGAAACCCTCTACCAGCCTCAGCACATCGAAAAGATCGTCGCATGGGGCGGGTTGGCCTCGGTCAAGCACGTAACCCGTTACATCCAACCCGGTTTGGAGCTGATCGCGCTGGACCCCAAACGCAGCGCCACCATCATCGGCGCCGAGGCGTTCGACGATGAAGCCACCATGCGCGAGGTGGCTCGCCGCGCCGCGACCGACATCGGCGTCGCCAACCAGGAAGGCTGCGCCAACGCGCGCGTCATCTATGTGCTCAGCGGAACCGACGCCGACGGGTTGGCGAAGGCAAACCGGCTCGGCGAATTGATCTATCGAGAATTGATGTCGCTGCCCGCCGTCATCAGCACACCGCCGCGCTACCCCAACCGCGAGCTGCTCGACCACCTGGAGGCCTCCCGAATGACCGAGGACTTCTATCGGGTGATCGGCGGGGAGCAGCGCGAGGGCGCGATCGTCGTCTCCCAATTCGACG